>JAIORK010000056.1 GCA_021108215.1 bacterium
CCTCCACTGCATGACTTAAATATATTGGGGGTTGACATTACCCATAGATAGGGGCGCAATAGCTTGCGCCCCTACAAAATCAATGACGCTTATCCCCGAACTATTTCCCGCACTACCAACACAAGTTAATAAGTTAACTCCAGCACCGATCACACAAATAAATTGATAAAAAGCAAAAAAGTTGTATTATTTAAATCTTGGCCACAGAACACACAAATTTACAGTAGGTTTGATTATTTGAGAGCAAAGGGGGTGCGCGGGCGAATAAAAGTTTGAAAAAAGTATGAAGGATTATTGGTTCAGCGAAGTCGGGAATTTTCAATTTTTTTTTAGGAGAATATTTATGAAAAAATTATTTAGAGGAATAGTTTGTATAGCAATGCTTTCAGGTTTGGCAACAACAGGCTATGCTTACAAAGCTTCGGTAAAATTGCCTTACGAAGGTATTGATGTTTATACATCAGACAGGAAAATAACTAAAAAATATAAGGATATTTGTTTGTTGGAAGAAAACGGCGGAGGATCTTTCCTGAGAGGGATTGACCAGTGTGTGGAAAGAGCCAGGAAATTAGGCGCGGATGCTATAATTATTATTAATCTGGCCGGAAGTGGAATCGGTTTAATGGTTTTGGTTAAAGCGGTTAAGTATATTGAACCCTGACCGTCAAAAGCCTTACTTGAGTCGAGTAGCCCAGGGGAATCTCACCCCTAGGCTACTCGACCCTATCATCACACGCCTCTAGTTCTTCTTTTTACAATTCCGAATACATAAAAACTTCCAATTAATAGACTCACAGCCGAACTCCAGATAATCAACCGATCAATCTGGCCGGGTTTGAAAAGGTAGAAAGGTATAATAACCAAGCCTCGAACAAGATATATTGAAGCGATGGTTATCAATCCTAGTCTTAGCAAAGGCAGCGGCTTAATTAATCCCGCGCCAGAAAAAGCATATAGCCCCCAGATTAGAAACACCAGCACAATCATCAAAGTAAGTAAGCCTGGTATCCATGAACCTTGCTCTGCCATGCGGGCCATTTGCTCCCCGGCTCCAAAAAGCCTATACCATTCAGGACCTTTGGCAATGATAACAATATGTAGAACAGCGATTAGGATGCTTGCTATACCACCCATTAGCAAACATAATTTTTCCATGCGTGTCATGCAATCCTTCCTCACATTGTAGAGCCGTTGTGTTGGGGGACGGAGTCAATTTGTCAATTTAAGACACCTGCCCTATCCATAACCGCATTACCGGACTACTGGAGTTCCCCATTGATTTTCTAAAGTCCTTAAATCAAATACATCCCCTACTATAGGTACGTATAATAATTCCTCCTGTAGAGCAAGGCACTGGCGCGCTTGCGATTTCCACGCCACGTTTCCAGCACCTTCTCGTCAA
>JAIORK010000057.1 GCA_021108215.1 bacterium
CCTCTCGTTTCCCGATTGCTTCAACTCCATTCTAACCTTTCCTCCTGATTGGAGGTCCGACATTATTTATACCCTTACAATTATGTTTTATCCTATTTGCCTTTGCTTTTCTTTGCGACCTTAGCGACTTAGCGAGAGACGCCTTTGCCTTCATGCGGGTTTGTGACCAACGGAAGTCCCATTCATCCAAGATTCTCTCCGGGCGGGGACCTGTCCCTCGCTATTTTCATCCTTGCAACTTACCATTTTTATTGGTAATATAACCATATTATTTGGTATAAGGAGGCTGCTATGCTTGAATCTCTTTTGGGTAATCCAACCATTGAAAAAGTCCTATTCTACCTGTGGCGGTTTGAGAAAAGTTACGCCAAGGAAATGGCTGACAATTTCCAGCTACCGGTCAACGCCATCCAGCAACAGCTCAAACGCTTGGAAAACGGTGATATCGTAGTCAGTCGCCTGGTAGGACGGACCCGAGTCTATGAGTTCAATCCCCGCTACCCGTTTTTGAAGGAATGTTTTCAACTTTTTTCGAAAGTTTTTTCCCATTTCCCGGTCAAACAAGTAGAGAGGTACTACACCAAACGTACCCGACCACGACGACCGGGGAAGCCTATATGAACATTGATTGGAAAAACGTTACCATCCAAGAATTATCCGTAATTATCGCTACCCACTTACAAACACATGGCATTGATGCCGTCTTGGTGGGTGGCGCATGTGTTACCATTTATAGCCGTAACAACTATGTTTCCAAGGATCTTGATTTCATAGCGTATGAACCCTATCGCGATATCCAAGCGGCATTGTCCCAATTGGGATTCAAGTCACATCAAACACGTCATTTCACTCACCCGCAATGCCCCTATTATATTGACTTCCTTCCTCCGCCAATTGCCATTGGTGAACAACCCATTGAAAGATTTAAACTACTTAAAACAAAAAGAGGACACCTCAAACTCCTTACACCGACCGATTGCGTCAAAGACCGTCTGGCGGCATTTTTTCATTGGGATGACTTTCAATCCCTGAATCAAGCGCTGCTGGTCAGTAAAAACCACAACGTCAGCCAAAAGGCCATCCTGGAATGGGCTGCAAAAGAAGGTTGTAAGGATAAATATCTGGTTTATTTAAAACGACTGAAAACAAGCCTTTAGGCAAGACCGGCGGGAGTCCCTTTTATTCAATACCTTTTCCTGTCGGGGACCCGCCCCTATCTATGGGTAATGTCAACCCCCAATATATTTAAGTCATGCAGTGGAGG
>JAIORK010000058.1 GCA_021108215.1 bacterium
GTTTGGGTGTCATCCCGGTTGCCAAAGCCAACATACGATTGGCTGCATTGTGATAGACCGTGGGATTTACGCCGACAACCGAAGGCACAGTTCCCAGTTGGCACTGCATATTCACACCGGAAAAAGCCCGGTAAATCGTTGCCTGGCCGTACCAAATACCATTGGTAAATGTGACGCGTTGCGGACTGATAACCCTAAACGGTTCCTCATAATCAGCCGATGTAACCAGATTGGCCTGTCCATTGAATGTAATCGCAATAGTCGACCCGGCATCAGCATACGCTGTAATCGAGAGGTTGAATGGCACACCCGAAGTCAGATTGTTCGGCAGACTCGCTGCACCGTAACCGGTCAACACAAATCGATTAATGGTAATGGATGTTATAAAATACGGGGATGTATAATCATCAATACCCGCTATATCATAGTCAGCTGTCAACTTGTAGGAATCAGCAGCATTAAAAACCACTGCGACAATCGTATTCCCCGCATTGAAATTCCAGTCCGTATTATGAATATTGGTTGTAATCGGGTCACTTTCCATATCAAAAGGCCCGGTAGAGCTAATCTGGTTCCACCAATCATCCGTGGCGTAAACAGTGACATAAAACGCTGTTCCCAACTGCTGCGCATCCGGGGTCCCGTAATAACCGCCCAAAGAATTGCCATCGCCGCCACCCACGCCGGGCCGGTATTCCAAACCCGGCACAATCATAAACACCTTTTGATGTGTATTTGCATTAACGTCAAAGGATGAACTAATTCCGACGATGCCCGTACCATCTGCATTTTGCGATACTGAAATTTCAACATCCGTACCGGCACGATAAACCAGCATATTATGCGACCAGACACCACTTGAAAACCCCGAACTGACTGTCCAGGTCACACCTGTCGCGGTCCCGTAGGTCGGTACGGATAATACCGATTGTTCAGGATTATGATAATCCAAATCAGGACAGGTCACATACACCGGACCGGTAAAGGATGTAACAATATTTTCATATTCATCACGAGCTGAGATATTGACATTGAAAGCCGAGCCTGCCGTCTGCGTCCCGCCAATATTCCCAACTGTGAAGTGATCCAACGAGGTCGCCAAAACATTAAAATAATTCGATTGTCCCGGGATCGGGGCCGCACCTGTGCACTGTAATTGTTGTTGGTTTGATCCGCTGTAAGCTGTGGTTAAAACCATATTAAAACTCGTTGTACCATTTGCCAATGTCTCGGTCGCAGGGAGCGTTGCGCCTGCATCTGTCCGTTCCAAACTGTTATTGATATCGCCGGTCGAATAAGTACCACTGGTTAATTGATTACCGTATAAATCTGTTGCATACACCACAACAGGAACTGTGCTGCCCGCTGTCACATCATTGGGCGAGCCTGACCGCCCGAAACCATCTCCTTGGTTTTCTCCAGGATGATACGACTGACCCGGCATAATAATAATGTAGCGGTAAAGCGAAGTCGTCTGGCTCGCTTCAACATTAAATGTTCCTGAATCATCGTCAATTACGCCATTGTCCGCTCTGATTCCAATAGTGAACCCGGTACGATAGATGGTATAGGTATCTGTCCAATTACCGTCACTATCAAACTCCGAACCTGCAATCGAATTAGGTGAATAGGAGCTGGCATCAAAATCGCCGCCTGAATTGGCAACCAAACTAACCGGTCCGGTCACACCGCCGGTCGATGTACATGTATTCCCATAAGCATCATAGGCTGTTACCACCAATGAAAAACCCGTGCCCGCATACTGCGGTGATGCAATTGTGCTAAATCCAAAGGATGCATGTGCCGCGTGCGTCAAAGGCACGGTTTCAGTATCCGAGGTCAAACCACCGGTTGCCGTGAGTATTTGGCTGCCCGTAAGCACCCTGCGCAAATCAACTGTATAATTTGCAACACCGGCAGTCAAATTAGCCGGCCCGGTGATAGACCCGCCAAACCCCAGGTCCGTCGCGCCGAGTGCTACCGCAGCAGTTGACGAAACGCGGTTCCAGTATGCATCACATGCATAAACATCGGCTGCAAATGGCGTTCCCACGGTCTGGGTACTGATGCTGCCGGTCACACCGCTTCCGCCATCCTCCCCCTCACGTGCTGTTTGACCGGGTCCCATCACAACAAAACGACTCGCAGCACCGGCGCTGACTGTGAAACTTGAAGATGTTGTGGCGGTAACTGTTCCCGGATCGGGAGAAAAACTGGTGGCTTGCAGTTGAATACCGCCGCCACCATAAAAAAGTTGAATTCTGGGATACCCGACACCATTGGTAAAAGAAACCGTATCCAATGTGCCGGTGTTGGCACCATTGACACCGCCGTTGAGTGCCCGGAAAGAGGCGGTCCCATTAAAAGGCGTGACAGTAGCATTGGCATTGTCGCGGGCTGTGACCGTCACATAATAAACATCACCCGCAGTCCACGTGCCCGGCAATGTATACGAAAATTTATCCCAGTAAAAAACATGAACGAGCTTGGTTCCCACCTGAATGCCGACCGGATTGTTGGTCCCGGTTGAAATGGTCACATCAGCGGTTGATCCGGGGGAAAGCGTTGTCACAAAAGGCGTATACCTGCAATTGTTAACCGGCGTATCCTGGTCCAAATTTTGTGCACCTGATGCAGGATTGAAGGTGGCCGAACTGGTTGCTGTCATCGTCACCAAGGCATACGTTGTGATATAATTCCAACTCGAATCATCAATCGAGCCTATTTCCAGATTAAAAGAAACATCCGCAATCTGGTCACTAGCACTCCCTGAAAAACCCGAGCCATGTGTGTAAATCTCACCTGGCGCAACAATCATCAGCCGATTCGCCGCTGTTGCACTCATGGTTGTTGCAAAAAATAACAGACCCATCAGCACACATGTTTTAAATGAGCATAAAATATGCCTTAGTAATTTAGTTTCTGGCATTGGCCTTATTCCTTTCAAATTATTTGACATTATGGTTCAGAAGGAATTAACATCATTCAATTATACAGAATGCAATTATAATGTCAATTCTAAAACTACTTATTATATGTATTTTTCGGCATTCTAAAACAAATATTAATACCAAAAAAAATTTTTAAACTCTTTTCTTCTTTTTTATAATCCCCTCCTTAGTTTTTATTGATTGAACAGCTACTATTTTTAAAACTCATAAAATTCAGTGTGCGATACTTTTAAAATAAAAAACAACAATAGATTCCCTATTTTCGTAAATCCCAATTGCATAATGCCTTAATTTTTAGGCATTCCAACCCTGTTCACCTCATACTATTCTCGAACTAAATAATTCCATAAAAACTAAAAAAGGAGAAAAGTAAAAATACCCCTCTCCTTTTTTAGTAAATAATTATCTATCGAACCAGGAATATCTTCCCGATATCTTTTTCGCCATCCGGTCTATAAATAATATACAAATAAACTCCATGGACACTATCGGAACCGGATTCATTTTTTCCATCCCAGGTAATACGGCGACCGTTTCCAGTATAACTTCTGATCAACTCACCGGTAATCGTAAAAATCTTCACCTTTGCCCGGTCAGGTACATTTTCAAATTTCAGAACATTACCAAATGATTTTTCAGGGTTAAACGGATTGGGATACACCAGTAGTTCCCTTTCCGGGTGCGGCGTCAAACTAGGTGAGGGCGTCGGGGTATACGTCGGGGATTGTAAAATAGTTGCGGTTACAGTTATGGAATGCATTGGCGTAGGTATAATCGTCTGCGTTACGGAGGGTGTAGGCGTAATGGTCGAAGTCGGTGAAATCGTAAAGGTGGGCGTCATTGTCAATGTCATTGTTTGGGTCTGACTAACTGTCGCAGTTGGAGTCAGGGTCAGGGTTGGCGTATGGGTATTGGTGGTTGTCCAACTGGGTGTTGCGCTGGCGGTTTCAGTAATAGTCAGCGTTGGCGAAATCGTTGCAGTCATGGTAATTGTCGGCGTCATGGTAATTGTCGGTGTGATGGTCGGCGTATAAACAGGACTATGCGTTGTTGTCATTGTAATGGTTCCTGTCATTGTAATGGTAGGACTGGGCGTGGCAGTATGCGTGATGGTTTGACTCGGCGTAGCGGTCGGAGTTGCGGTCCGGGTAGTGGTAAAAGTCATGGTCGCAGTCGGGGTCGGTGTAACCGTCGGGCTCGCGGTCAAGGTGGCAGTATACGTCGGCGTCGCGGTCGGAGTGGCGGTATATGTCGGGCTCGCGGTCGGAGTGGCGGTATATGTCGGACTCGCGGTCGGAGTGGCGGTATATGTCGGGCTCGCGGTCGGAGTAGCCGTATATGTCGGGCTCGCGGTCGGAGTAGCCGTATATGTCGGGCTCGCGGTCAAGGTGGCAGTATACGTCGGCGTCGCGGTCGGAGTGGCGGTATATGTCGGGCTCGCGGTCGGAGTGGCCGTATACGTCGGGCTCGCGGTCGGAGTAGCCGTATATGTCGGGCTCGCGGTCGGAGTAGCTGTATATGTCGGGCTCGCGGTCGGCGTGGCTGTATATGTCGGGCTCGCCGTCGGCGTGGCTGTATATGTCGGGCTCGCCGTCGGCGTGGCAGTATATGTCGGGCTCGCCGTCGGCGTGGCTGTATATGTCGGGCTCGCCGTCGGCGTGGCCGTATATGTCGGGCTCGCGGTCGGGGTATGGGTCATGGTCACTGTACACGTCGGCGTGGCCGTCGGCGTATGTGTCGGTGTAGTCGTCGCGGTCGGGGTCGCCGTATACGTTGGTGTATGCGTCGGTGTTGCAGTATAGGTCGGCGTGGCCGTCGGCGTCGGGGTATAAGTTGGTGTGGCAGTATAAGTTGGCGTAGCAGTCATGGTGGCAGTCGCAGTCGGGGTCGGTGGTGGACCGACCGTAATTGGTGATGATGTCCCTGTGATATCACTATCCACGGTATCTGTTGAAGTAATCACAAATGGTCCAGCAGCAGTATTCAAGGTTGCTGTAAAAATTTTCACCCCACCATCGCCGATCAGGAAGGTATAGTCAGTCGGAAGTCCTGCGGCACCATCCGTCGATGTAAAATGAACCGTACCCGTATAATCACTCACTGTCTGGCCAAAAGCATCACGCGCACGCACCTGAAAAGTAAAGGGCCAGGTCTGCATGACATCGCCGGGCGTCGTCAGGGTAAAGCTTACGCTGGGAACAGTAGTAATGATGCCGCTTGTTCCGTCCATGGTGGGGTTGTCCGAAGAGGCGCTCACTTGATGCGCAATCCCATTGGTTATTTGTGTAGTTAAAACAGTAAATGCCTGGCCATCAGTATCAAGCGTTGTATTTAAAGCACTCAAAGAGCCATTGGTTGTGCTGAAAGTAATCGGCACATTGGCAATCCCGGCGCCATACTCAACGCTGGTAACCGAATTGCCGTCCTGGTCCACCATCTGGGCTGTCACACCCACCGTATTTCCCGCAGCTACTGAAATATTATCCATAGGCCAAACCCTGAGGAAGTAGCCGGTTGAGACACTCACCAGGTCAGTATCATCCACAAGATTGCTAGTGGTTTCATGTGCAGTAATCGTGCAATGCTGGGGCACAAAATTGCGTACCAGCACATCGGCATAGCCGCCGGCATCCAGTGTCACGGTCAGACTGCCATACCAATTACTGCCGGAATCGTCGGAATATTCCACATCCTGTCCGATTGACCAGGCCGAGGTGTACAACAAAACCTGATCCTGCCCACTAGGTGGCGGCGCATAATAAGTTTGGCCGCCACTGGTGTAAATCGAGCGCACATAGAGTGTTCTTTCCGAACCTGCCGGCATTGACATGGGATTGGGCAGCAGAAGGATTTCGTCCGCTACCAACGATCCCGACACTGTCACTGTAAATGACTGTAATCCCGGCGAACTGACAACCACATAATTATTGCCTGCCGTTGTGCTGGTAATCAAATTGGAAGTCGTCTCCCCCTGCGCATTGGTACTGCTCCCGCTCGAATCCATGGTCGCGGTCCCGCCTTGGGCAGTGGCCACAAAACCGATCCAGCGATCCTCAATCCGGTTACCATAAGCATCGGTCACCCGGGCGGTAATCGTGGTCGAAGCGCCGGGGGGCGAGACAGCACTATGCGCTGACCAGGCTGTCAATATGGCCGGCACATTGGGTATGATAGTGGCATACGCCAGACCACTGGTAATGCCGCCGGCCGAAGCGCAAAGCGTGGTGCCAATCGCAACCACAGTATCGCGGTACCATACATAGCCTGTTCCGTTCACCAGATTCATGGAAACCGAGGTATGCCATGTACTTCCCTGGTCATCTGAAAATTCCATAGTTACCGAGCTGGATGTCAAGCTCACCAAATCAGTCGCATAGGTCAAATTGTTGCTACTGTCTTTAGCCTGAATCGTAATTGCAAAAGGAATGCCGGCTGTGGTGGTCGAATCAACCGGCACTACAGCCAGGTGATCGGCCGGCGCATTGTTGACCACTGCCAACGCGGTCCCTGAGGTCAACCCGGTGGCCTGGGCCGTAATGGTTGAAGATCCGGCAGCCGCATCACGGAAAAGCAAGTTTACCGGTGTCAAAGGTGTAATCAAAAGCTGGGATGTCCAGATAGTTCCGTCACTGGAAAATTCCATTGTGCCGGATGTCGAGGTTAAGGTTATGCCGCGCGCATCGGAAATAAAGTTGCCATTGCCATCTTCCACCTGAACATTAATCAACGCACTCTGTTCGGTCAAAACACTCACCAGATCAGGTTCAATATCGATTTGGCCGGCGCTATCGGAATCAAAATTCACATTAAGATATTTTACAAACGGTCCCGCCTGGAAAGCCACTTGTGAAGATCCGGCAGCAACGGATTTGACCGTGGCAGTTACCAATCCTGAGCTGTAATCAGTCAGTCCTGCTTGTTCCGGCGCGATATATCCCATGTCCACAGTATCTTGTGAGCGGTTGGTCGTGAAACCGGCCAACGCATATCCCACAGCCGTACTATCATCAGCCGCGGTCATGGTAACCGAGAGAAAAGAGCGGTCAGTGTTGTCCGCTACGATGCCTGAATCAGGATTGGCAAAAACATCAAAATTTTCTGTCACATAAGCATAATTATTGGTTGGTGCTACATCCCCGCCGCGCCAAGAAGTTCCGGTAGCAATTGCATTACATTCCGCGACCACGCCGCCGCGCGGTAAAGTGTCGTCATCCGAGAAGATGGTGGAAATTGTCTGTCCGGAAGAATTAGTGAAACGCACATTGTCAAAATACGCATTGAAAGTGCCCATGCGGTTAGACGGCGCCCCGTTCCAGCCCCGGTTGCCCGTATCCTGTGACAGGTAAATATAGCGGTAAGACTGGCCGCCCAAGGCGCCTATGTCAAACCGGCGGTGGTACCACTGACCATTGGCATAATCGCCTACATAAAAAGAAGGATGTGAGCGAACACCATTTTGATCCACAATATACGTTTGCGTAGCCTGTCCGTAATCACGCAAGGTTCCAAATGCTCCGGTAATATCCAAACCGCAATAAAAGGATGAGGATTGGGAAGGAATAAAGACATCGTATTCCAAATAGGCATTGTTTGGGAAAGCAGCTCCGGCCGGACCTTCATTGGCAATCTCGACATAGACGTAACTGTACTCCAACTCAGTTGGCAGATAGGATGTGAGCAGCATGGGTTGTGAATACAAAGCCGCGCCTGAGATTACATTGACAATCGCATTACCGGTAATTGTATTGGCAACTGTGTCTCTGACCCACAAGGTCTGGTTGGTACCGGTCGGCGAGCCTGTATTCAGTGTGAGGGAGAAAATACGCGATCCAAAATCCGAGACCTGATAGGTATAATTGGCCGGCAATGCGGCCGCTGCATCAGAGGAAGTGATGGTCACTGTACTGTAATAATTAATGACCGTATTGTCATAAACATCCTTGGCTGTCACCTGAATCGTGAACGGCTGGCCCTCATTGGCATTGGCCGGGGCTTGAATTTCAAAATGGTCAACCATAAAAGCATGCACTGTAATATTGTTCGAAGTCCCGGTAATACTCGAAGTCACTGTATCGGTCGCACTAACACTCCGGATTCCCGAAGTATTCATTGTCACCATAAACAAACGCACGCCTTGATCGCTTAGCTGGAATATATAATCCAGTGGCAGATTGGCCGCCGGATCGGTAGAGGTAAAGAAAACCGTACCCTGGTAATTGATAGCAATATTATTAAATTGATCCCGGGCGGTAACACTTACTGCAAACGCTTGACCGGCCCAGGCCTCTGCCGGCGCGGAAATGGTGAAAGAGACCGCACTGCCGCCGCCAACTTGTATGTCGGCAAACCCGGTCACCGCCGGCATAACAGTATCAGTCGCCGTCAACCGCTGCGTTCCCTGGTTGACCAGCACAACATTGGGGAAAAAATGCACACCCTGATCTCCGGCAGTAAACAGATAGTCGGGCGGAAGCGCACTATCGCCATCCGTGCAGGTAAATTGGATTGTTCCCCGATAGGTCGTGGCAGTAGCACCCCATTGATTTAATGCTGTAACCGTGATGCCAAACGCGGATCCGGCAGTCACACCAACCGGCGCTGCAACCACCAGGGAGGCATACGTCTCAGTGGGCGTGGCCGTCGGCGTTTGCGTCGGGGTTTGCGTCGCAGAAGGTGTCGCGGTGGGGGTCGGGGTGGCAGTCGGCGTTGAGGTCGGCGTAGCTGTAAACGTCGCACTGGGGGTGGCGGTTGCGGTCACAGTCGGCGTCGCACTTGGGGTCGCGGTATACGTCGGCGTATAAGTCGGGGTGGCGGTTGCGGTCACAGTCGGTGTTGCACTCGGGGTCGCGGTATACGTCGGCGTATAAGTCGGCGTGGCAGTATACGTCGGCGTATAAGTCGGCGTGGCAGTATACGTCGGCGTATAAGTCGGCGTGGCAGTATACGTCGGCGTATAAGTCGGCGTGGCAGTATACGTCGGCGTGTGCGTCGGCGTGGCAGTATACGTCGGGGTCGCGGTATAGGTCGGCGTATGCGTCGGCGTGGCCGTATACGTCGGGGTCGCGGTCGGCGTAGCAGTGTACGTCGGCGTATGCGTCGGCGTGGCAGTATACGTCGGCGTATAAGTCGGGGTCGCGGTATACGTCGGTGTGTTTGTTCCGGTCGCCGTCAGTGTCGGTGTGGCTGTATAGGTTGGCGTGGTGGTCGGCGTGGCAGTATACGTCGGGGTCGCGGTCGGCGTGGCAGTGTACGTCGGCGTATAAGTCGGTGTGGCCGTATACGTCGGCGTCGCGGTCGGCGTGGCAGTACATGTGAATGTCGGTGTGGCGGTCGGGCTGGCTGTATAGGTTGCCGATTGGGTGGGCGAGGCAGTTTGCGTCGGGGTGGGGGTTAATGTAGCCGAATGAGTCGGGGTCACGGTTGAAGTAGGCGTGGGCTCGTAGTACGCAATCACCAACCCATTTAAACGCGGAGTCACACCCGGATCATTGCTTGAAAAATTTGCACGCCAACGCAGATCGGTCCCCAAATTGGCAAACGTGTGGGAAATACCCGAAGATACTTCCTCCCAATTGCTCCCCCCGTCCGGCGAAAGATAATAGGTAATCATCTGCCCGTTTAACGTCTCGTCGGCCGTCAAGGTTGCCAATATCCAATAATTCCCAGTGGTGGCAATGGTAACGGATTGTGCCTGTGCCGGCGAGGAATATAGAGGACCGTATTTATTGATACGGGCATCATCACCGCCGATCACCCAGTGTTCCCCCGACCAGCCTACACAATTGATGGTCGAGGTCCCGTATTTAATCAGATTCCCCGACTCATCGCCGGTGCTTGATCCATTGTAACGGTTTAGCTTGGCCGAGGTTCCGCCGATAAACCAATACCCCCCGGCATTATTGTAATCCACACAACGCACATCCGCTGTGGAAAAATTTGAAAGTGTAATGGAAAAAAATGACCAGATCACGGGTATCAAACGCTTGCAGGTCGCATTGGATCCGCCCACCAAAAACTCACTCCCAT
>JAIORK010000059.1 GCA_021108215.1 bacterium
TCGTGAAGGCGGTCATACAGTAGGCGCCGGCGTTATCGCCGAGATTGTAGAATAACGGTAGGGATATCGAATGAGAGAAATTACATATTTAAGCTGTGGTGACTGTAAGCGCAAAAATTATGTCACAAAAAAAAATAAACGTTTGCATCCGGAAAAACTTTCCATGAAGAAGTTTTGCCGTTTTTGTGCAAAGCATACAGTGCATAAGGAAACTAAATAATTCGTGGTCATGTTTTGCTGGCCTAGAAAAAACTATGCGGGCCAGTAGCTCTAACGGCTAGAGCACCGGTCTCCAAAACCGGGTGTTGCTGGTTCGAATCCAGCCTGGCCTGCCAGTTAAAATACTCATGCAAGTCGAGGTGTGATGGTGTTTCGGAAATTATTTACATTTATAAGAGAATCGTATGCGGAATTAAAACGTGTAACCTGGCCTTCCCGCAAAGAGGTCCTGGGGTCTACCCTGGTGGTCTTTATTGTGGTAGGCATCATAATGTTATTTATAGCATTATTTGATTTCCTTCTGACCATTTTGGTCCGGATGATTGTATAGGGGTGTCTAAGTGTCGGCCAATTGGTATGTTGTAAACACATATTCGGGGAACGAGAACAAGGTGAAAGCCAACCTGGAGCAGCGGATTAAATCCATGGGCATGGAGGATCGAATTTTTCAGATCCTGATACCTTCGGAGGAGGTTTCTGAAATCCGGGGAGGGAAGAAAAAAATATCAACCAAACGTTTTTTTCCCGGCTATGTTTTGGTACAAATGGAAATTGATGATGATGCCTGGTATGTTGTGCGCAATACGCCCAAAGTCACCGGGTTTGTCGGTTCGGGAAATCATCCCACACCTTTGGAAGAAGATGAGATCAAAGGCATTTTAGGGCAGTTGGAAGGCACCAAGTCCAAACCCAAACCAAAAATTGATTTTGAAGTCGGCGAGAGGATCAAGGTTACTGATGGTCCTTTTACCAATTTTACCGGTGTGGTGGAAGAATTAAATCTGGAACGCGGCAAGCTCAAAGCGATGGTATCGATTTTTGGACGTCAGACACCTGTTGAGTTGGAATTCGTTCAGGTTGAGAAGGATTAAGGAGAAGAACAATGGCAAAGCAAGTCAAATCAATTGTAAAATTGCAGGTCCCGGCTGGAAAAGCCAATCCTGCACCGCCGGTGGGCCCGGCATTGGGTCAGGCTGGTGTAAATATCATGGAATTTTGTAAGGCATTTAATGCACAGACACAGAACCAGGAAGGTATGATTATTCCGGTGGTTATTACGGTTTATCAGGACCGCTCTTTTTCGTTTATCTGTAAGACCCCGCCGGCATCTATTTTGCTCAAACGCGAGGCCGGTTTGGCCAAAGCAAGCCAAACACCGGGCCGGCAGGTGATTGCAACGGTAAAGCGTTCCAGTGTGAAAACAATTGCAGAGACCAAGATGGTTGATCTCAATTCGGCCAGTCTGGAAGCAGCCATGCGGGTTATCGAGGGAACTGCCCGCAGCATGGGTCTTAAAGTCGAGGATTAATTCGTAGGGGTGATTCATATCCGGAAAACGGGCACAAGTGAATCGTCTTTGCATTTTGCGGAGCAAAAACACAAAATTGTTTTGAAAATAGAAAATAGATAGTAGAACGCATTTGAGATTATCTCAATTTTCTATTTTCGATTTTCAAATGCTCTGCATTTTGCGGAGCAAAATGCTAGTGGGAGGGTTTCTTCGGGAAATCCGCCAATACCACGGAGGATGAAAATGCGTAAAGAAAGCAAACGGCATAGTGCCAACAAAAAGCTGGTTGACCGGGAAAAAATTTATTCACTGACAGACGCGGTTGAGGTTTTACAATCGACCGGTAAAACAAAATTTGATGAAACGGTTGACGTTTCGGTTCGCTTGGGGGTTAATCCCAAAAAGGCGGATCAGCAGGTTCGTGGAACCATGGTGTTGCCCAATGGTACCGGTAAAACGAAAAAAATATGCGTGATTACCAAGGGTGAGAATATTAAAATCGCGGAAGAAGCCGGTGCTGATTATGCCGGTTTTGAGGATATTATTGAGAAAATTCAGGGTGGTTGGTTTGATTTCGAGGTGGTGATTGCCACACCGGACGTCATGCGTGATGTGGGTAAATTAGGCAAGACTCTGGGAACCAAAGGCATGATGCCCAATCCCAAAGCCGGGACAGTCACTCAGAATGTTGCTCAGGCGATCAAGGAAATTAAGGCCGGCCGGATCGAGTACCGCGTTAACAATGAAGGCTTGGTAAACTTTGGTGTGGGTAAAATGTCTTTTGGAACGGAGAAGGTTGTGGCCAATGCGAAGTTTGCAGTGGAGACGATTTTAAAAGCCAAACCATCGGGTGCCAAAGGTCAGTATATGAAGGGTGTGGCCATCTCGACCACCATGGGCCCCGGTCTCAAGCTTGAGGTAACTCAGTTTTCAGCGAAATAATCTGTAGGGGCGAGGTGACCTCGCCCCTACTACAATATTTAAAAAGCAGTTCGGTCAAAGACAGTCGGCACCGCAAGGTTTAAATGATTGGTTTGACAATCAGCCCACCGAGATCAGGCGTCTGCCATTACGAGCGGTTAGAATTATCCTTAGGATGATTTTGGTGTTTGTAGTCAGACCCCGGCCCGGTGAGGCTGGGGTCTTTTTTTTGTGGATCGTAACGTTATTGTAGAAAGGCAGGTGAAAAAGATGGCAACAACCAAGGCGAAAAAATCTCAAGTGATGGATGAGATCCGCGAGGTGCTGAAAGAAAAGAAGAATGTTATTCTAACAGAGTATCGCGGATTGAATGTGGAGCAAGTTACCCAGTTACGTAATGTTTTGCGCAAGGCCGGTATGACGTATAAGGTCTTGAAAAATACGCTTTCCCGCAAACTCTTTGAAGAAGCTGGTATTACTGAATTGGCGGACCAATTAGTCGGGCCGGTTGCAGTGAGCTTTCTCAGCGAGGATGTGGCAGCGTCTTCCAAGGCATTGATTGACTATGCAAAGAAAAATGAATTGTTGGTAATCAAAGTCGGTTACGTGGATGGCAAGCTGGTTGATTTAGAAGGGATCAAAGCGATTGCAGCACTGCCTTCGCGGGAAATTCTTCTGGGGATGGTGCTCGCGACCATGCAGGCGCCGGTCAAGGACCTGCTTTCAGTGCTCCAGGGCAATACGCGCAAGCTTATCTATGCTTTAAATGCGATCAAGGAACAAAAAGAAAAAGAAGCTGCTTAATTGCGGTTAAATTAAAATAAAAAATAAATAGTGACCAGAAGGAGATTAGACAAATGGCTTTGACAAAAGATGAAATTATTGATGCAATCGGCGGGATGACAGTACTGGAAGTTTCTGAGATGGTAAAAGCAATGGAAGAGAAGTTTGGTGTTTCGGCGGCTGCGCCGGTGATGATGGGCGGTATGATGCCTGCTGCTGGTGGCGGCGAGGCTGCGGCTGAGGAAAAAACTGCGTTTGATGTCATCCTCAGTGGCGTCGGCGACAAAAAAATCCAGGTGATTAAGGTTGTGCGTGAATTAACCGGTCTGGGTCTCAAGGAAGCCAAGGATTTGGTTGACTCGGCCCCCAAACCAGTTAAAGAGGGTGTCAGCAAGGAAGAGTCTGAAACCCTGAAAGCCAAGCTGGAAGAAGTCGGCGCGATTATCGAAGTAAAATAATTTTTGCATGCTTGAACTTACAAGACCCTGATAACCCATGTTGGTTATTGGGGTCTTGCTGTATCGAGGGGGAGTGTTTTGCCAGGAAAAATAATTCGCGGCAACAATGCTGAACGGCTGAAGCGGTTTTTAAACATACCGGAACCAGGTGTGTTTTTTCAGTTTAATCCGGGCAGGCAGTATTCTCCGCCGGGATTGCTGTTTGGCAATCCGGAGCGTGAGATTGCCTGTTATCGCACCGAAGATGTTGCGCGTTTTTTTGCCCATGTTGAGCAAGCGCTGAAGGCGGGGTATTTTTTGGCCGGGTACCTCACCTATGAAATAGGCTATGCTTTTGAAGCGATTGTATCTCGACCGATGAAAATCAAGAAGCCGCTCGGCTGGTTTGGTGTTTTTAGAAATCCGCTGAAACTATCCCCGGAGGATATTCGGGAACTTTATCAAATCCATCAGCAGCAACAAACCGTGTGGCCGGATTATTGGCTGCAACCACCTTGCTCCGACTTATCATGGCCGGTTTATCAAAAAAAAATGGAGGCCATTCATCGTGCGATTGCCGCCGGCCGTACTTATCAGGTTAATTTAACATTTCCACTCCAATCACGTGTTGCCGGCAATTTAGGGTCGATGTTTATGGAGATGTACCGGCAACAACCGGTCGGCTATGCCGGTTTGATCAGGAACCGGCATCAGACAATTCTTTCGCTGTCTCCGGAACTTTTTTTTGAGCGCTGTCAAGACCGGATGACCGTTCGCCCGATGAAGGGGACGGCCGCCAGATCCAAGCAGCCTCACCGGGATGCGGCGCTGGCCCGGGAATTGTTTCATTCGAGAAAAAACCGGGCGGAAAATCTGATGATTGTGGACCTGTTGCGAAATGATTTGGGACGGGTATGCCGGGAAAAAACCGTGAAAGTAAAACAGTTATTTAAAGTGGAAAAGTATGCGACGCTGTATCAGATGACATCCGAGATTTCAGGACGTCTGCGCCCGGATGTCACCTGGCAGGGTCTTTTCCAGAGCATCTATCCCTCCGGGTCTGTGACCGGCGCACCCAAAATAAGCACCATGCAGATCATTCATGGGTTGGAAAAAAAGCCCCGCGGGGTCTATACCGGCGCCATCGGATATATCACGCCGAAAAAGCGTGCAGTTTTTAATATTCCGATACGCACACTTGCGATTGATCCTTTGGACGGCAAGGCCTGCTTTGGCGTTGGGAGCGGCATTGTAAGTGATTCACAGGCTGATGCAGAATGGCGGGAAAGCCATTTGAAAGCCGGTTTTTTTACCCGGTTGGCAAGAGAGTATCAATTGATAGAAACCCTGCGCTGGGAACCCAAGACAGGGTTGCATGATTTGTCGCTACATATAAAACGTTTAAAGAAATCAGCTGATTTTTTTAAACTGCCTTGTCCCGTCAACCGCATCCGTGCGTCTGTAAAACAGTATGCCCACACCATAGTGTCATCCAAGCCGCATCGGATTCGGATACTGTTAAATGCGTCGGGGCAGGTATCTATTGAAAGGTTCCGGCTGGGAATCCAGGCCGTTTTTAAGCATGCGCGGATTGGGTTTGCCGCTCAAACGATTGATTCCCAAAACAGCTTTCTTTATCATAAGACAACGAACCGGGAATTGTATAATCAGGCGCTTATTGCGGCCCGGAAGAAAGGCCTGGTAGACGTCTTGTTTTGTAATCAGGCGGGGCGGGTAACGGAAGGGACGATTACCAATTGTTTTATTCGCAAAGACGGCACATGGTTTACACCGCCGCTTACGGACGGCTTGCTGCCGGGGATTGAAAGGGGAAAAATACTGAAAGATAAAAAGATGCAGGTGGTGGAGAAAAGTTTGACAAAAGCGGCATTGTTTCAGGCGGATGAAATTTGGTTGTCAAATTCGGTGCGCGGTTTTTTTCCGGTGACCCTTATAAAAAGATAGCTTGATTTGCATTGTGATCAGGGATAAAATAAATACATCTGAGCACGAAAAAAGTAACTTGTATTTCATGGGAGGTGCACGATGATGAAAAAAATGTTAGGAATTGTTTGTGCTGTGTTGGTGGGATTGCCGGTATTGGTTCAGGCAGAACCAATTTCATTTGAACAGGCAGCCAATGTGACTGGATTGACAGGTATCGAAGTGGGTGTGGAGTTTGATTATTCCTATGAAAAAATTGAAGAAGAAGGTATGTCTGCAGTGGAAAATTCGATTATGGATATCCCGGTTTTCATCCGTCTGGGGTTCCCGGTGCTGGAAGCCAAACTGACAATTCCCTACGGGACTGTCCAGAGCAATGTTGAAGCGGTTGGAGATGAAAATTATAGCGGTATGCGCGATCTGGGGATTGGGTTAAAAACCGGACTGCTCGGCCTGCCGCTTTTTAATCTGGCAGCCGGACTCAATTTTACATTACCGACCGGTGACGTGGAAAAATATCTGGGCGAGGGGCTTAATCTCTATCCGTTTTTAGCAGCGGATTTGGACATCATGATTATGAAACTTCATGCCAACTTGGGTTATGAATATCGCGGAGAATATGATAAAGAAAATCTTGTGGGTACAGTTATGGAGCCGGTGAAGGTTAAACCAGGTGACGCCACGCACTGGGCGCTGGGGATTGAAATTCCCACCGGGGATGTTTTTACACTGCATGCGGAATTGAAAGGTACCAGCTATGGTGAGGCAACGAGTGCCGGTGATTTAGTGGAGAATTCCAAGGGAAATACGATGACCTTTTATCCCGGTATCAGTCTTAAACAGGGTATTTTTAAGGCCAAGATCGGTTATGGTATTCCTTTGGAAGATGAGAATGACCGCCCCTTGTATGCTGAACGCAGCGACTGGCGGCTTCTGGGCAGTGCCAGCTTGATTTTTGCTTTCTAAATAGTTGCAGGAAATGGTTGGAGCCGGAATTTTTCTTAGGAAAAGTTCCGGCTTTTTTTAACTTATAAACTAATAGGACGTATTCGTCATGACGGAATCAAAAAAATAGGTTGTTCGGGTATTTGGAAGACCGTTTTGGTTTGGAAATGGAATTGCTGTTTTGTGTGACAAGTATTTCCGGTAAGTATTGATTTTATGAATACGAGATACGATATCAAGGAAGAAGCAACAGTATTTGCCAAGCAGCATTTATAGAAGATTATCCGTCTTTTCGTTTTCGTATGAATAAAATAAATACTTACCGGGAATACTTATGTTTTGGTACTTGGGAAATCATATTCATTTTAGTTAGCATAATTTGGATAGTAGTGATGAAGCATGAAAAAAGGATTATTTTATGGCCAAACATGTGATTGTGGATGGATTTAATATTATTCGGCGTGATAATGAATTATCGCGTATTGAACAAATTAATTTTTTAGGGGCACAGGATACGCTTGTTCAAAAAATGGCAGCGTATCGGAGGGGTACTTCCAATAAGGTGACCATTGTTTATGATGGTGCCAACAGCGAGAATTCTTTTCGACAAAATTCTCAAAAAAACGGTATTAATGTTATTTATTCCGCCCAGGGGGAGACGGCCGATGATGTGATTGTTGATATGGTGGCGCGTGATGCGCATCAGCGATCACGGTATCTGGTGGTCACGGCTGACCGTGATTTAGGGTCTGCCTGCCGCCGGCACGGTGTGGTGGTGCTGCCGCCGGAGGAGTTGCTCCGGAAAAGCCAGGCGGGAGAGCCGCCTCTGAGAAATCCCGACACCTGGCACGGCAAGCGTGAAGAACAAGGTTGGGTGGGACATACGAAGAAAAAAGGCAACCCCCGCAAAGCACCAAAAAATAAACGTAAAACCAAGGGTTTGTGGTAAGTACCGCAAAGAAATATTATTTATTCGTACACCTTGTGTAAGGCAGCTTGTTTGATTTTTGTGAGTTCTTCTGAAAGTCCAATCCAGTAAATTTCAGGATTCCGCAGGCGCAAATATTCTTCCGGGAATTCAGTTAGACATTGTTGAGAGTAATTTCTAATTTCGGTTAGACTGGGTGCAGGTGCTGTTCGCCGGTTGTTTTGGAAAACCGGTTGCAGCAAATCTTCGGTGCGTGCGATGTTTTCCAGCTTTTTTTTCTGGTGAAGATATTGCCGGTCCATGGCTGTGATGACGGGACCTTTGGGCAGGGGTTCGTGCGCGGTTACTAAAATGTCACCCAAGGGTTGGTTTTCAGCGTTGTAACAACGAATCGTACGTTTGATACCCGGATCGGTGGCTTTTTCAGGGTTTCCGGAAATTTTGATACGCGGAATCCAGGCGTCTTCTTTTTGAATGGCCACAAGTTTATAGACGCCGTCCAGTGCGGGATGGTCTTTGGAAGTAATCAGGTGTGTACCAACCGCCCAGGTATTGATTTTTGCACCCTGGCGTTTTAAATCCGCAATTAAATCTTCATCCAGATCATTGGTCCCTACGATTTTTACAGTTGGCATCCCGGCTTGGTTAAATTGTTTAAATGCGGCTTTGGAAAGCTTGGCCAGGTCCCCGGAGTCGATACGGATGGCAGGTTCGAGTTCAGGGCGGCTTTTAAAAGTTTCAATCGCATTGGGAACCCCGCTTTTTAGCGTGTCGTAGGTATCCACCAACAGGACGCATCGTTTTGGAAAAGCATCGGCAAATGCTTCAAAAGCTTTTTTTTCACTGGGAAAACTCATGACCCAGGAATGGGCATGGGTCCCGAGTACGGGGATATTAAAAGTTTTTCCTGCCAAGACGTTGCTGGTACCGATCGCACCTCCGATATAAGCTCCCCGGCTGCCAATCAGACTGCCATCCGGTCCTTGTGCGCGCCGCAATCCGAATTCTAAAACCGGTTCTCCCTGCGCGGCCTGACAAATACGCGCAGTTTTGGTTGCAATCAAGGATTGGTAATTAAGTGCGTTTAAAAGAAATGATTCAACGAGTTGGAGATGCGGCAAAGGTCCTTGGAGACGGATGATGGGTTCGTGCGGGAATACGGGTGTGCCTTCACGGACAGCCCAGACATCAATGGCAGGTTTGAAATCCTGAAGATAGTCCAATGTCGCTTGATTGAATAGATTTAATCCGGCCAGGTAATCCAGGTCACTGGGTGAGAACACCAGTGATTCCAGATAATCGATAAATTGTTCCAATCCGGCAGTAATCACAAAACCATTGTTGGGCGGCAGGGTCCGGAAAAAATATTCAAAAATTACCTGCTGATTGGCCAAACCATTCCGGAGATAGCCTGAAAGCATGGTTAATTCATAGAAATCCGTGAGCAATGCCATGTCCTGACGCTTGATCCAGGGAGTGAGGGGTGTTTTTAGGAACATAGGATATCTCCTGAAAGAACTAACTGTATTCCTGACTGCACCAAGACGGTGAGAGCGGTTTCGACAGAACCCGGCGGCTGGTCGACGCCTTTGATCGCATTTTGTATAAGCACGGTTTCAAATCCATTGGCGTGAGCATCTAAGGCGGTTGCTTTGACGCAATAGTCAGTCGCGACCCCTGTGATGAAAACGCGCTGGATATCTCTTTGTTTGAGCCATGAGTTAAGCTCGGTTTGTTCAAATCCGGAGTATGCGTCTCGTTTGGCGTCCATCGCTTTACTGACAATCAGTGATGCCTTATGCTGGTGCAAGTCGGCATGGAAGTCGGCACCGGGTGTATTTTGCACACAATGCACCGGCCAGGAGCCATCAGAAAACGTGGGGTTGCTGGAAAAGCTGACATGATCAGGCGGATGCCAGTCGCGGGTTAGAATACGCCAAGGGAAATAATCGAGCATGCGGTTGATCACAGGTACAATGCGGTTGCCTTCCGGTACTGTCAAAGAACCGCCGGGCATAAAATCATTTTGCATATCAACTACAATCAGGGCGTCTTGTTTTCCAGGCATGAGCGGCACGGCGTAATCCTCCTGGGCGGGCATGCAGCTATTGTGAGCGAGCCAAAACCGGTTGTCAAGCCTGGAAGCACAAAGTTTGGGGACCACTATTTTTTTATGATAACAAGTTTTTTGGGACCGATTTTTCGTGTCTGCGTTTCGTTCGTTAACTGGAGCGTGTAAAAATAAATACCGGGTGCAACATCCGCAATATTCCAGTGCGTTCGGGAAAAGCCGGCGGTGTTTTTTTCATCTAAGAGGGTCATGCATTTTTCTCCCACCACATTAAAAATTTCGATTTGGACCTGCGTCCGGGACGACGCAGCATAATAAAACCAGCAGTCGTTTCCTGAGGCGGGAGACGGATAGCTTAAAACATCATCCCGGGAAATTTCAAAATCTACCGGTGTGGCGGTCATTGTTTGGGAGGTGGTGGGTGTTGCGGTGATGGTAGGCGTGATGGTAGGTGTTGCTGTGACGGTAGGCGTGATGGTATAGGTAGGCGTGATGGTATGGGTGGATGTGATGGTGCGGGTGGGCGAGGCGGTGCGGGTGGGCGAGGCAGTAGGGGTGGGTGTGGCAGTGCGGGTGGGTGTGGCAGTGCGCGTGGCGGTGGGAGTGTGTGTAGGGGTGGGTGTGGCGGTAAAAGTGGCAGTGGGGGCCAGAATTGTGTAAGGAGGACTTGTTCCGGCCGGTTGGACCGAGGTGTCCACGGTCAAGGTATAATCGCCTGCTGACGTGGGATTGGTAACAATCGTGTTGGGGAGGCTGATTGTAATGTTTGCGGTTGATCCTGAAATGTTTTGTGCAGGAATAATCGTAACGCTTCGGGCAGCGGTGCTGCCATTGGCGGATACTGCCGTAGTGCCTTCGATTGTAACCCCGGAAAGTGACCCATTGGTGATTGCGGTATCTGCCGGGAACGTGACAATAATGGAACTGGTGCCGCCTATTAGTGCGCCGTCTGAAGCGGTTGAAAAATCAATATTATATTGAGCTGCCGCACCGGTTAAAGGGGAACTGATTGCAACATTGGTGACGTTGACAGAAGTGCTGGAAGTGGTGATAACATAGATGGGGCTGGTGCCGACAGGCTGTTGGGATGTTTGAACAGTGAGTGTATAGTTATTAGCAATACTTGGATTGGTTAGGCTGGTGGACGGGATCACAATACTTATACCGGCCGTGTCGCCGGCCAAATCCTGAGCAGGGGCGATGTCAATTTGCCGGGTGGATGACCATCCCACTGCGTTGAGGGCGGTTATGCCATCTACCAGGATAGGGGAGAGGGTCCCGTCGGGAACAGATGTGCCGACCGGGAAGACAATTGAAAAGCCATCGACACCGGCGACAAGACCGCCGTCACTGGCCAGATCGATATTGATCGTATACTGCGCCGGGTTGCCAAGAGTGTTTGGACTGGGTGTTACAAAATTAATGACAACCTGTGTCGTGGAAGCGGCAAGACATATGCCGGTTAATCCCATTGTCAGTAAAAACAGAACAATATTTAGTCTTGCCAAATGGAAAGAAGGCATTATGAAACTCCTTTAGGATGATCTTTTTATTATACCACGCGAACACGATGGGCTGCGCAGCGCCCCAGAAATGATTACCCTTCATGTCGGGGCAGCCTGCCCGGCGAATGCCGGGTGCCGGGTAAGCCTGTGATATTTTTATTAGACCTTTTTAGCGCCAACGACGTTCCCGGTTCTTTTGAAATCAAGATACCTTGTTAAAAATATACCATGAATCATTCTAAATAATCTTCAGGAAAAATATTACCGCGATTTAGGATTTGGGCCGGATCAAATATTTTTTTGATGCGGGCCATTTCCATAAATCCGGTCTCGCCCACCATGAGTTTAAAAAAAGCATGCTTGATTTTTCCAATGCCATGTTCGGCACTCACCGTGCCGGCGTGTGCGACCACAGCCCGGGCAAAGTCCATATAGAGCTGTTTGGCAGTATCAAATTCATCCTGTGTACGCGGGAGAATATTGACGTGCAAATGGCATTCTCCGATGTGGCCGAAGATCAGGTATTCCAACCCTGAGGTATTTAGGGTTTGATAGTAAATATCAAGCATTTCAGGAAATGCATCACAGGGAACAGCCATATCGGTGCCGACTTTACGAAATTTCCTTTGGCGGACAATGGTGTTGACTGTTTCGGGGAGCGCGTGCCGAAATTCACGCAAATAATTTCTATCGGCCTTTGATTCTGCAATCCAAATCATTTTTTCGGGGATTTGGTTTTTTTCAAAAAAATTGTTCCAGTGTGTCAAAGTTGCGTCTTCCTGACCGGCTGCGTATTCCTGGTCAATCATCAGGACCGCTTCAGCGTTTTTTGGGATATTGGAAAAACTATCGCGGATGAGATCCAGCGCATTTTTATCCATGAATTCGAGGGCAGCGGGGGTGATTCCTGAAATAGGCTGCCGGCCCTTGGCGGCACTCCGGATGATTGTAGCACACGCGGCTGCGTCCGGTATGGATGTGAAAAATATGGCCATGGCAAAGATGCCGGCAGGCTCGGGCAAAAGACGCAGGGTTATTTTGGTGATCACAGCCAAGGTGCCGTCCATGCCGATGAGGAGATCAAGCGGGTCCATATTGGGGGCGGAAAAATAACCGGCTGCATTTTTTTCTACACCCAACCCGGGAAGGTCCGGGCGTGAGCATTCCAAGTATTTTCCTGATTCCAAAGGGAACTGTAAAAGATTCCCCTGTGAGATGTGTTGCCCGCGTTGGAGTTTAAGCGTTTCTCCAGTTGTCAGCACCGCCTCTATGCCCACGACATGCTGCCGGGTGGTGCCGTATTTAAAACACTGGCCGCCACTGGCATTGGTGGCCACATTGCCTCCCAGGGTACCGGTTCGCTCAGTGGGATCCGGGCCATAAATAAGACCGGCAGCGCCGACCGCAGCTTTGAGGGTATCAAGCCGCACGGCCGGTTCAACAGTGATTTGTTTGCCTTCCGGTCGGGTGACAATCTTATCCATTTGATTGAGCCGTTCTAAAGAGAGAATCGTTCCGCCGCAGGGAATACATCCGGCAGCCACACCGGTTCTACCTCCGGCAATGGTGATGGGATTTTTTTTTTCCGCAGCTGCTTTTAGAAAATCCGCAATTTCATTGGCGTTTTCCGGAATCACCAGACGATCAGCGGTTCCCTGCGTAAACCCGGAAGCATCTTCCAGATAACCGGCAATAATGGATGGATCGGTTTTGATGAGCATAAGCACATCCTTGAGGAAAATATTTACCGGAAGTATTTTGTTTTTTGTACAATAGTCTATTTAAATCATTTCGGAGTATTTTTTAGCATTGGAAAACGATAATTCTCCGGAAATGTATACGGTGTGCTGCTTGAAATATGGTTTGTTAGCGAACAAAATTATCTTTTCCAATGCTAAAAAATACTCCGAAATGATTTAAAAACCCGGGCAGGGTTGCGCCAGCGTCTCAAAGCTTAATACTTTTTCCGGTCGGGGCTACCGCAGGTCCCGTATGTTGCTAACATCCTAGCATGCGGACCAGGCTGGGAGCAAGCTGGGATTTCTTCCTTGCGGATGGAAGCGATTATCTCTATAATTCTCAAAAAATCGTCATGAGATAGAAGGAAACGGAAAATGAAAAAAGAAAGTGTACTGCTGCATATTTGCTGCGCACCGGATGCCACTGCGGTTTTTGAACAACTCCGGACTACTTATGATGTTGTGGGGTTTTTTCATAATCCTAATATTTATCCTGTTCAGGAATATGCCAAGCGTCTGCAAACGGCGCGCCATGTTGCCGAGGAAATGGGATTTACGCTTTGGGAGGGTACCACGTCTTCTGCTGCCTGGTACAAGCATATTAAGGGGTTGGAACAGGAACCGGAAAAGGGGAAGCGGTGTGAAGCTTGTTTTGATTATAATTTAGACGCAACAGCTTGTTTCGCTGCGCAGCATTCTATTCCGTGGTTTACCACGACACTCTCAATTTCTCCGCATAAACGGTCGGATGTTATTTTTCGCGTTGGCAGGGCGGCGGCGGAAAAACATGGGGTGGGTTTTCTTGAAATAGATTTCAAGAAAAAAGAAGGATTTAAGCGCAGTTTGCAGCTTTCCCGGGAAATGTCCCTCTACCGTCAGCATTATTGCGGATGCGAATTTTCAATACCAGGTGAGAAGGATGCCTGAATTACCTGAAGTTGAAACCGTCCGCCGGGTGCTGCATAAGCATTTGCCGGGACATCAAATCCGTGCGGTTCAAATAGAACGCCCCAAAATGCTGCGCGGGCAATCCAAGACAACCTTTATCCGGTCATTGATAAACCAAAAAATTGTGAAAGTCGAGCGCCGGGCAAAATATCTTATTATCCGGTTGCAAACCGGGAGTCTGCTTATTCATCTGGGGATGAGCGGGCAGGTTTTTACCTCTGGCGGGAAAAAACCAGCTGTTGCCGCCGGTAGTGTACTGCCGGACAAACATACGCATCTGCGGATGAGATTGGATAAAGATTTTTTACTCTATGGCCGCGATCCGCGTATGTTTGGCCGCTATCAGTATCTATCGCCGGAAGCGGAAAAAGATTTTTTTTTCGGAATGGGTCCGGAACCGTTGGGGAAGCATTTTACGCCGGAGTATTTGTTCGGGATATTGAAATTGCGCCGGTCTTCCCTCAAAGCGCTTCTGTTGAACCAGAAAGTGATTGCCGGATTGGGAAATATTTATACGGATGAAGCTCTTTTTCAGGCCCGGTTATCGCCTTTTCTGGCCGGGGAAAATTTAACCCGTGCACAGACGCTGCGTTTGCATACAGCTATCCGGACTATTTTAAAAAAGGCGATTTGTGCGCGCGGCACCAGTATTTCCGATTATCTTGATCCCCGCCACAAGAAGGGGACGTTTCAACAGCAATTGCGGGTTTATGGACAGGAAGGAAATGCCTGCCCTGCTTGCCGGACATTGATCCGTAAGACGGTTTTAGCGCAGCGCGGGACTCATTGGTGTCCGCGCTGTCAGGTTTCCTGAAAATCGGGCAATTAACGGAAGATGACGATTTTTTGAAGGGGCAGAGCCGTCTTTTTTTTATTGATGAAAGTGAGACGATAATAGAAGATACCGGCAGGTAGATCACCAATATGCCAGCTGATTTTTTGTTGGGGCTGCTGTTGGTGCAGCGAAGCAATACGCTCTCCGGAAATTTCATAAATATCAATTCTTACCCGGTGAAAATTAACCGTTTTCCAGTAGAACCAGATGCATTTTTTTTTTGGATCGGGCAGGACACGATAGCTGCGATTTTTAAAATTAAAGGTCGGCGTGGCAATGAAAGTTTTTTTTCGTTTCACCTGTTTGTCAACCGGGTTCCACAAACGGTTATAAGCCCGGTTGTACCATTCGTCGGACTCGGAAAGTGGTGTTTCTAAAAACGGCTGATGGGCGGCAGGCGGTGAATTGGAATCAACAATGTCATTCCTGCCCGGATTGATGACCGGTACAGTGGCGGCATCAATCGGGAACGGGTTATGAGAAAATTGCACGAACAGGATAAAAATAATGCTTGCTGCGCGTATTTTCATGGCCGGTCCGGCTTTCCTGGACAGAGGTGAAAACCGCTGAATACTCCCTCTTTTGTTCCTGTCTATTAGACTCTGAACCAATCGGAAATATTTCAATAATAGTAAGAATTTTTTCTTTTTTCAGAAGAAGAAAAAGCTATTTTTCCAGGGCTTTTTTAAGCGCAGGCAGGATTGCCTGGGTCGCGCTGCGTCCGGCATCAATCAGCGCCTTTTTTTGGGTAAAATCAGTAATTCCGATCGTGCCCACATCAGGGCGGATCATGAAATCAAATTCTTTTTCCCGGAGCTGTACAATTTCATCCCCCATGATATCAATGGATTCCAAAATGACGGTTAAGGCATTGGGCGGGTTGTTGGAAAAATGTTTCCGCGGTTTGGCGATATTGACACCGATAATAATATCCGCACCCATTTCGCGTGCGACATCAGGCGCCAGATTCCCTTTGACACCGCCATCTACCAGCAATTGGTCATGAAAGACAACCGGCGCAAAAACACCGGGAACAGAAATACTGGCACGGATCGCCTCGCGCAGTAATCCCTTGCGAAAGACCTTTTTTTTGCCGGTATTCAGGTCGACCGCCACGATGGCGAGCGGGATTTTCATGTCTTCGAGAAATTGTGTTTGAATATTGGTGTCAACATAAGTTTGGATGGCATCGCCTTTGGCCAAGCCATCCGTAATATTAAATACTTTAAAGTCAAAGATCTCTTTCTTCTCGATTTTAAAAGCCTTCCATTCCACCTGGAAAGAATCGCCGGAGTCTGCGTAAAGGGCCCCGATCAGGCTCCCGACACTGACGCCGACAATCATATCAATGGGAATGCCGGCAGCTTCCAGTTCCCGGATAACCCCCACATGGGCAAAGCCGCGTGCACCGCCGCCGCCCAGGACCAAAGCGATTTTTTGGGGTTGAACCTGTTTGCCCGGTGTATTTGCACAGCCGGCCAGCAGTAAAAGCGGCAGGATGAAAATAATCGTGAGCTGACAGAAGCGTTTACCGGTTTGCATGGAAAACTCCTTGTTTGGGTGAAAAATCAGGGACAATCATTTTTGGTACGTCAAAGCAATAGAAATGATATACAATAGAATCGTCTGATTGACAATAGGAAACCGAAAAATTAGCGGCGGAGGATGCATGCCGGAGAAAAAATCTACAAAAGTGATTAGAGAAAAGGCAACAATGGTGCGCCGTAAGCTCGTCCGGCATAATTATTTATACTATGTGTTGGCGCAGCCGGAAATCAGTGACCAAGCGTATGACTTCATGTATAAGCAATTGCTGGAATTGGAATTACAGTATCCGGACTGTATTGTATTTGATTCGCCGACACAGCGGGTGGGTGGCGAATCCCTGGAAGGTTTTCAAAGCGTACAACATGCGGAAGCGATGCTGTCGCTGGATAATACTTATGCGATTGAGGAATTGGAAGAATGGGTGCGGCGGGTGGAAAAAGCGCTGCCCGGTGAAAAAACGGCGTATTTAGTTGAGTTGAAAATTGACGGGGTGGCCATTGCTCTGCAGTATGAAAACCGGCGGCTGGTGAGGGCGGTGACGCGCGGTGATGGCGAGACCGGTGATGATGTGACCGATAATATTAAAACCATACGCACACTGCCATTACAACTCGATGCAGCCGCTCCGGTAAAGCCTATGACGATTCGGGGGGAAGTATATCTTTCCCGGCAGGCATTTCAAAAAATGAATCTGAAAAAGCAGGAGGCTGGAGAGAAGCTGTTTGCCAATCCGCGCAATGCTGCCGCAGGTTCGCTCAAACTGTTGGATTCCCGTCAGACCACCCAACGTCCGCTCGCAGTATTTTTATACGGGGCAGACGCAAAGACTGCACAGCAATTAAAAACACAAAGCCGGATGTTGCAGGCTTTTGAGACCTGGGGTTTGCCAATTAATTCAAATCGCCAGGTTTGTCAGGATTTGGATGCCATTAAAACATTTCTGGAAGTGTGGGAGAAACAAAGACATGACCTGCACTATGAAATAGACGGTTTGGTCATAAAGGTTGAGGACATTGATCAGCAAAAACGCTTGGGTGCCACATCCAAGAGTCCGCGTTGGGCCATTGCCTACAAATATGCTGCTGAGCAGGCGCAGACGCGAGTGAATCAAATCACAATCCAGGTGGGGCGGACAGGGGTGCTCACGCCAGTCGCGGAATTAGAACCGGTTTTTCTTGCCGGCTCTACTATTGCGCGTGCCACGCTGCACAATGCGGAAGATCTGGAACGCAAGGATGTCCGGGTTGGGGATTGGGTTGTGATTGAAAAGGCCGGAGAGGTGATACCGCGCGTGGTCGAACCTATTAGGGCGAAGCGGGCCGGCAGTTTAAAAAAATTCAAAATGCCCAAAGTGTGTCCGGTCTGTCAAAGTCAAGTGGTTAAACTAGAGGGAGAGGTTGCCTGGCGTTGTGTTAATCCGGCTTGTCCTGCCCAGGTCAAGGGACGGTTACTGCATTTTGCTCAACGTAGTGCCATGGATATTGAAGGACTGGGAGATGCACTGACAGAGCAATTAGTTGACCAAGGGCTGGTCAGGGATTACAGCGATCTGTATACATTACAAACTGAAGCATTGGTTTCTTTGGAACGGATGGCTGAGAAGTCCGTGGAGAATTTGATGCAGGGAATTGAAGCATCGAAATCCAGAACTCTGGGGAGACTTATTTTCGCGTTGGGGATTCCATTGGTAGGGGAACATGCCGGTGAAGTGCTGGCGGGAAAATTCGAGCATCTGGCTGATTTGGGTCAGGCCAAGACAGAAGTGCTGGAAGCGATTCATGAGATTGGGCCCAAGGTTGCCCGGAGTATTCATGATTTTTTTAATCACCCTGAGACCCGGGAGGTCATTGCCAAACTGGAAAAAGCCGGCGTGAACACACACCGTTTGAAAAGAGAGGAAAAAAAAGAGGGGGTTTTTTCAGGCAAGACATTTGTTTTTACCGGAGAGCTGACTCGAATGACGCGTAATCAGGCAGAATCCCAAGTAAAAGTCCGGGGCGGTAAAGCTGCCGGATCGGTCTCGAAAAAAACCGATTATGTGGTGGCCGGGCCGGGTGCCGGGTCTAAATTGGAGAAAGCTAAAAAACTGGGTGTGATGGTTTTAGATGAGATGGGATTTTTAAAAATGATTGATTTTTTGTAAGGGTATAAATAATGTCGGACCTCCAATCAGGCGGAAAGGTTAGAATGGAGTTGAAGCAATCGGGAAACGAGAGGGAGGCCGAGCCC
>JAIORK010000060.1 GCA_021108215.1 bacterium
AAGATATTTCTGAATTAGAGAAACCCGATCTCACCGACCGCGGCATGATCGGGCGTGTCCCCATGCCCCCAAATTGCTATTGGGATGCCGACACACAAGCATGGGTGGAGATCGGTGAAGGGAAAGCAGAAGGCGGAGATGGAAAAGGGGCAAAGGCAGGGAATGCGGAGGGTGACCCGGCCGCAAAAGCGGATGAACAAGATGAAAATGGAGAAGGTATAGATGGCGGCGAAAAACAGGGGTTCTGGAATAAAGTCAAAAATGTTTACAACAACACACGTCCAGCCGGATTGGCCAAAAACACTGCCCTGGCAGCAGCACCGGATGGTGCTAAAAAAGCATCCGATACACTAAAGCAAAAAGCAAAAGATACAGCAAAAAAGACAAGTGAACTCGCAAAGAAAGCTGGAAAGGCTACGAAGAACGCGGGAAAGGCAGTTAAGGATGTAGCGAACAGGACAATGAGGCAGGCAAGGGAGTACTATTCCTCTGAGAATAAAGTTAAATATTCCTATAAATATTTTAAAAATAAGGGTCTGGAAAAAATGCACAAAATAAAAAAGGAGTATGGTGATACAGGTACGATAGATGGTACCAAATATGGTTTGAGTGTGGGCTATTTTGGTAATATAAAACTTGGTGCACTCGGACATGCTAAACTTGGAATGAAAAATAGTGATGTAAATATTGTGGAGGATGGCGAGATTGTTCCTGAAACAAAAGAATATTATGGAGGGGAAATAGAAATATTAGGTGCAGGTCTAAAAATAGCTAAAGAATCCGGGGAGTGGGAATATGATATTTATTGGAATAAAAAAGGTGTTGAAGTAAACAAAAATGCGATAGAGTTTGGCGGGACATTTCAGTTTCCATTAACACCCATTGGAATAACTGGAGAAGCGCATATACATCCACAAAAAATAATAAAAAAAATACTCAAACCATTTAGGAGGAATAAAAATGAAGAAAACAATCCAAAGAATTATGATACTAAATCTGATAGTTGGCTATATGATTTCAGTATTGTCGCCTATTTCTCTTTCGGGCAGTTTGAAAAACATTACACCTACTGAAATTATTGCTGGTATTTGGATATTGATTTCGATAATAAGTATGCTTTACATCCTTGGAGTAACAATTACACATTGGAACAAGCAAGTATTTAATAATACGGTCATAAAGTATTTTTGGTTGAGTGTGCTTTTGTTTGGAATGTTTTTTTATTTTAGTGGACCAATTCTATATTATATAAGTGTTATTGAAATGAAAAAAACGCTTGCGAAGTAAATGGGTGTACTGTACAGAGACAGTATTCACCTGACATCCGGATTTTTGTTATTGGGGAGTAGTATACAAGTCCAAAGCCAGGGAACGCCGGATTTTAGACTTGTACCCAATCTATGACTGTAGAAATTATTTCAAATAAATTGCGGTGGAACATCTCTAATCGGTATGTTAATGTTTTTGTGCACATGAGAATTGATGTGATACAAAGCAGAGAGAGAATTATATGTTCAAGATAAAGAATTTTATTATTACTGTTATCATTAGTTTGGCACCATTGACGTTATATGCCGCCCAATCAGCAAATTATATGATCACCGAGAGTATTATTAATGCTTCCGGCACAACCTATACTGGATCAGGTAAGATGATGCTGGATTCTTTGGGCGAAGGCGCGATTGGGCAGTCGTATGGCAGTGTTTACTCGATCCAGACTGGGTTTTTCAATGATTATTATATCCTACCGCCCACCCCGACTGTGACGCCGACCATTACAGTTACCGGCACGCCAATCAGGCAATTTGGCAGTGAAGTCATAAGCAAAGATTGGGTGTACGCCGCCCCCAATCCGATTCGCGGGCATATCGGGCATATTTATTATCATTTAGCCGAATCTGCTGATGTTGAGATCAAGGTCTATACCACCAGTAATCAATTTGTAATTTCCAAACGCTGGGATATGAGACCAGCCGGAAAAAATTACTGGCAATGGAATATGTCAAACCTGGCCAATGGTGTGTATATTATGCGGGTCAAAGCCAGAGGGATCAATGGCAGGACGACAATTGTGATCAAAAAAATTGCTTTAATCAAGTGAATATCACGGTGCAAGCACATAAGAAAAATCGAAAACTGATTTTATTAAAATAAATATTTTTTAGGAGGAAATAATTATGAAAAAGTTATGTTTCCTATTTGTTTTTTTTGCATTAACGGTAAACGCATTGGCTGATGTACCCGAGACCATGAACTATCAGGGGCGGTTGACCGATATCAGCGGCAATCCGGTTGCTGATGCGAATTATACCATCACCATCCAGTTGTATTTAAATATTGATGATGAGGTGAGTAACTATCTCTGGTCAGAAAATCATAATGTGGACACTAAAAACGGATATTTTAATGTAGCTTTGGGGAAAATTAGTCCGTTGAATCTTGATTTTCATGTTCAATATTATTTAGGCATCAAGGTGGGTGGTGACAGTGAGATGACACCCAGACAGCCTTTGGCAGGAGTGCCGTATGCATTGCGAGCATTTTATGGATTGGATTTATATGATAGTTTGGGTGGATTTCTTCCCAAGCCAATTATGATAATGGGGACAAATATAACAGGTGCAACCGGTGAGGTGGCCATCAGTTTTCAAAATGTGTTTCAGGACAGTCCTTCCAATCCCGTGGTTTTGGTTTCCGGCACAAGCACCTCAAGTGGAGAATTATTAACTATTGAAGTTGTTGATAAAAATACAGCGAACGTATATAGCTGGGATCCGGAAAATTCAAGTCAAAGGCAGGGCACCAGAGGTTTCAGTTGGATGGCGATTGGTTTTGAATTTGCAAATTAAAGACTAAGAGGGTGGGGTTCATGAATGTGTCGGAGCGTATAGGGTCATTTATAAAAAAAGAATTCCAGGTTCTTTTGATGGGTCTCTTGTTTTTATTGTATGGTTTTTTTATTATTCTGAATCTGTCTTTTAAAGCGATTGATGGTAAACGTTATTTTACTATTTTTGATGATTTTCTTATCACACTTCGTTATTCGTGGAATTTTGCGCATGGCAAGGGTTTGGTTTGGAATGCCGGTGAACACGTTGAGGGTATTACCAATTTGTTATGGGCGGTTTATGCGTCTTTTTTAGCGTTTTTTTCAAGCAAAAGGATGCTGCCGTTTTTGATGCAAATTTCTGCGGTTATATTGCTGATTTTAATGTGCTTCGTTTTTTCGCGATTACCGCAATTATATAGTAAGACGAAATTTAAACTTGAAAAAGTGACTGGCGTTTTTGCTTTTGTCATTCCATTCCTTTATTTCCCCATGTTTTATTGGAGTGTTAATGGCAGTGAAATGGCACTCCAATCTTTGTTGATTGTTTTGGCAATTTATTATTTGCTGCTGGATATAAAACAACCCAAATATTTTTGGGTTGTTTTACTCGCATTGGCCTATGTTACCCGACCTGATACCATTGTGACAGCTGGTATTCTGTTTGCATTTCACATGTTGCATATTGATTGGAAAAACCGTACTGCCATCAAGCGTTTTTTGAAACACGCCGGCATTTTTGTTGGAATTCTTTTGGTTGTTCAGCTATTCCGACTTGCTTACTATGGTTCGTTTGTACCCAATACCTATATATTGCGTGCCACCGGGTTGAGTATCATTGAGAGAATATCCCTGAATGGAATTCCGTATATCGCCTCATTTGTTGCTGAATATAAATGGTTGCTTGCTTTGCTGGTTTTAAGCGTGGTCATCAAACCGACGCGTTATAAACTACTGTTATTTGCCGTGATAGTTTTTAATTTTTTATATACCATTTATATTGGTGGTGATCCATTTTCGCGGTGGCGTTTTTTAGTGCTCTACATGCCCTATGTTTATTTTATACTTTTAATGGATTCAATCGTGCTGGCGGATTATTTTCTAAATATATTCAATATAAAAAATAAATCTGAACAGTTCACGAAGTTATTGGTGATTGTTTTTGGGGTCTCGATTTCAATAGTTTTAATTCAAGGCCATGTGTATATAAAGGAACCCAAGAAAGACGATGTAGCTAATATTAACACCGCAATTTACCTCAATGAAATTTTAAAAAAGAATGCAAGTGTTGGTGTGTTTTATGCCGGTGCGGTTCCTTATTATACTGATTTTTATGCAATTGATTTTTTAGGAAAATCAGATCGGTATATTGCACAATTGCCGCCGGATCGAAGCGGTGCTGTATCGTGGTATGGGTTAAAAAGTGTCCCGGGACATAACAAATATGATTTGGAGTATTCCATCTTGAATAAAAAACCGACCTATATCGCCGGCACAAAATGGGGCGCGCAGAATATAACTTATGAAGCTTCGGAGTTCTATATAAAAATCCCCACACGGTTTAAAACTGAAACGATTGATGATAAAAATACAATTATTCTGGAAAAAGATTCGGAAAAAATAAAATGGGAATTGTGTCCAAAACCGATTGCGTTTGAAAAATGATTTTATTTGTACTTGGTACTGAGGGCCTTACCCCGTTGTTCGAATTTTGAGGGACGGTGTGATCTTCCCTCGATAAAATGGACATAATTTTAGGATACTTTTCGCATCCTCTCATATTCAGCTGGATTTTTAAATCCCAAATACGAGTGACG
>JAIORK010000061.1 GCA_021108215.1 bacterium
GTATTCGTTACTGTCGCACCGGTCAAACCGTAGACATTGGTCGTAATCGAGTGCAACGGCGTTCCATACTGTGTGTCAAATGAATCGGTTGTTACTGTGCTGATGGCATTGGTCGCCACAGTCAACGTATTCAATCCATTAAACGAATTGGATGTGATGTTCGTATTCGTTACTGTCGCACCGGTCAAACCGTAGACATTGGTCGTAATCGAGTGCAGCGGCAGCCCATACTGTGTGTCAAATGAATCGGTCGTCACAGTACTAAGCGCATTGGTCGCCACCGTCAGCGTATTCAGCCCATTAAACGGATTGGATGTGATGTTCGTATTCGTCACCGTCGCGCCTGTTAAGCCATACACATTTTCCGTGACGGAATGCAACGGCGTTCCATACTGCGTGTCAAATGAATCGGTTGTTACTGTGCTGATGGCATTGGTCGCCACAGTCAACGTATTCAATCCATTAAACGAATTGGATGTGATGTTCGTATTCGTTACTGTCGCACCGGTCAAACCGTAGACATTGGTCGTAATCGAGTGCAGCGGTGTCCCATACTGCGTGTCGAATGAATCGGTCTCCACCGTACTGATCGCATTGGTTGCCAGCGTATATATATTCAATCCATTAAATGGATTTGACGTAATTTGCGTATTCGTCACAGCCGCTCCGGTCAAACCATACACATTTTCCGTGACGGAATGCAACGGTGTTCCATACTGTGTGTCAAATGAATCGGTCGTCACAGTACTGAGCGCATTGGTCGCCACAGTCAACGTATTCAATCCATTGAACGAATTCGTTGTAATAGCCGTATTCGTCACAGCCGCTCCGGTCAGGCCGTACACATTCTCCGTGACGGAATGCAACGGCGTTCCATACTGTGTGTCAAATGAATCGGTCGTCACAGTACTGAGCGCATTGGTCGCCACAGTCAACGTATTCAATCCATTGAACGAATTCGTTGTAATAGCCGTATTCGTCACAGCCGCTCCGGTCAGGCCGTACACATTCTCCGTGACGGAATGCAACGGCGTTCCATACTGTGTGTCAAATGAATCGGTCGTCACAGTACTGAGCGCATTGGTCGCCACAGTCAACGTATTCAATCCATTGAACGAATTCGTTGTAATAGCCGTATTCGTCACAGCCGCTCCGGTCAGGCCGTACACATTCTCCGTGACGGAATGCAACGGCGTTCCATACTGTGTGTCAAATGAATCGGTCGTCACAGTACTGAGCGCATTGGTCGCCACAGTCAGCGTATTCAATCCATTAAACGAATTGGATGTGATGTTCGTATTCGTTACTGTCGCACCGGTCAAACCGTAGACATTGGTCGTAATCGAGTGCAACGGCGTTCCATACTGTGTGTCAAATGAATCGGTTGTTACTGTGCTGATGGCATTGGTCGCCACAGTCAACGTGTTCAGTCCATTGAACGAATTCGTTGTAATAGCCGTATTCGTCACAGCCGCTCCGGTCAAGCCATACACATTTTCCGTGACGGAATGCAACGGCGTTCCATACTGTGTGTCAAATGAATCGGTTGTTACTGTGCTGATGG
>JAIORK010000062.1 GCA_021108215.1 bacterium
CTGTTTGTGGCGCAAGATCAACTGACTGGTATGGCAACAGCTTGCTTGGCGCTCATTTCACCAAAGCGATCTTTTTAATAACACGTTCCTTGGTTCCATCTGCGCCTTTAGCTTTCACCAACAATAAATAAACCCCATTGGCAAGATTGCTCACATTGATGTGTTCTTCATGCTTCCCGCTTGATCCATAATACCGTCTAAAGGAAAGAACTTCTTGGTTACTGGTGGTATATAATATACCGCTGACTTCAGCAGGTTGATTGGTAAAAATAACAATTTTCGCAATATTACCCCGAACCGGATTGGGTGCCGCATAAATATATTTTTTAGAAATAACCTTTCCGCCAAATCCCGGAATCGGTGTTGCAGTTGCTGTGGGCGTTGCGGTCGGGGTGGGTGTGGCTGTGCCAACCACCAATGTATTTACTTTATACTCCCGCACATGATTATCTTCACCGATTGCATAAATTTCAAATTGATTATCATTATCACCGTCACCAACATCCAATTTATAAAGCGGCGTTCCGGCATCTCCGAGGTCTGCACTCACCCACTGTGTTGACTGCATTTTGAATTGATAGACATGACCATCTCCGCAAGCAGCATAAACGGCATTTTCACCGCTGTTATCCGCATCACAAATTTTCACATCATACATTTCCAGAGTACTCTGACCGACTTCCGACTTAGCCCACGAAGATACCAGCCATTTAAACTGATAGACTTTGCCGTCTTCATTGGCACCATAAACCTCCTTCTGTCCGTCCCGGTTGCCGTCACCTGTCGCAACAGCATACATATCACCTGAACCTGATCCCACTTCAGAAGTTGACCAACTTGTTCCATTGTACTCATATTGATAGATTTTGTTATCCGCACAGGCTGCATAAACTTCCGCCAATCCATCACTATCGCCATCACCCACAGCAACCGCAAAAACCTGATCTGGCGCTGTCCCGACTGTTGTTCTTTCCCACGTGGTTTTTTTCATAAATTTGTATATATTCCCATCCGCGCAAGCTGCATAAATTTCCAACACACCATCCAGGTCTACATCACCGTATGCCAGCGAATACACTTTTTCCGTAGTCGTCCCAACCGTAGTTCGCACCCAGCCTGTTCCCTTAAATTGATATATATTATTACTCAATGTCGCTACATAGACTTCTTTTTCATTGTCATGATCTGCATCACAGACCACCAAGCTGCTGCAATTTTCTCCCATAGGCGAATCTGGCAAGGACGTAATATTCCAACCGGAAGTATAATTGTCCAGATAGAATATTTTCTGATCGCGGTTCGCAACAAAAACTTCCTGATAGCCATCATTGTCTCCGTCGCTTACCTGAATGCCATAGAAAAAACCAGCCAAAGAAGGATTCCCCAACTGACCCCGGTCAGTTATGTGCCATTCGCCGGGTTGTATAACCTGCTCCAGCACAAAAAAACTATTACTCAAGGATGCGGAATACTCATTCAGTGAGGTTTGAATACTGTACACTCCGGGCACAAGCCCGGTGGTATCAAAAGTGTATGTAATCAACTCATAAACAGCTTGCACAACATTGGTAGCTGTAACTTCCTGGCCTCCCGGTTTGATAATTTTTATTTCCGGCAGATGCACAAACCCGGTTCCTGAAATAGATGCATTAAATATTTTCCCCGGCAGGCTATAAAAAGGTTCTGCACTTGACATATGCAAAGGTTTCACTGATTGGGCATATATGTCTTTGTTTCCATTGCGCTCATCAACCCAGGCAACAATTGCCCCACCCAATCCATCACTGACAATTTTCGACTCCCATTGGTATTCATCTCTAACGCAAACCGAAACGCCATTAGGTGACGACCATTCTACATTCCCAAGCAAATCACTTTTTTGGGCGAAAATATTATAGCTAGAATCTCGAAAAACAATATCTACCCCACCATCCGATCTGACAATATTTCGCGCTGTGTCATATGCATCAGCCGTATTAAACTTCGAGCACAAAAGAATTCCTGAGTCTGTTTGATTCCATAGTTTTGTACCAACCGAATCAATTCTTTGGGCATAAAGATCATATCCTTGTTCTGAAACATCCGATAATAAAACCGCCCCGCCTGACCCATCGCTAACAATTTCAGCATTTGTCTGAGCACTTGTCGAAGTTACAAAAATACCATTTTCCGTCCACAAAACAGTTCCGGAATTATTAATCCTTTGTGCATATATCCCCTCTCCAGTTCCTCTCTGGTCTCCCCAAACAAACACCGCGCCTCCAAAGCCATCACTGGAAATATCACCATGATAAGTCGGAGTAGAAGCCAAAGCACACAGTGTAACTCCAAACCAATTCCATTGCACCGCACCGGAAGAATTAATTTTTTGTGTATATAAGTTAACTGTGCCAACAGGATCATTTTGCCCATATACAATTATTGCTCCACCGGCGCCATCCGTCACAACACCACGACCATAATTTACCGGATCTTGCCATTGCCCTCCTGACTGGGTCATTTGAACACCATTTGTTGTCCATTGCACCGCACCGGAAAAATTAATTTTTTGTGCAAAATTATTTGAAATACCTCCAAAATGATTCCAAACAATAATTACATTGTTACTATCAGTTTTTGTCATCTCAACACAGACATCTTGGGTGGCATTGACACATATAGCCACGCCATCCACTGTCCATTCTGCATTACCAGTTGCGTTAATTCTTTGCGCATAAATATCCCAGTTGGTACCATTTCTATAATCACACCATACAATAATTGCTCCACCTGACCCATCACTTACTAAACGCGGATTATACTCGCCATATGAAGCATATGCAATATTCCCAACAGTGCAAACAGCTACCCCATCATCCGTCCATTGCGGTTCCCCAGATGCATTTATTTTTTGTACAAAAACGCTTCCATTATACCGTCCATCGATCCAGACCATGATCGCACCACCATCACCATCCTCAATCATCGACACCCCCGCTGCATCACTCGCATCTATACAAACCGGCACTCCCTGAAATTGCCAATCACTGGCACTAACCAATACAGGAAAAAGTAAAGCACACAATATAATCAATATTTTTTTCATGTTTTATCCCCTCGGTAGGTTATTTGCAGGAGTATATTGTATCCAAAATCGGACATCAATGAAACTACACTCCTATAATTATTTTAGACATCACTTGCACAAAAATCCATGCATCATTATTACATTTTTTTTATTATTTTCAAGGAATGCTTGTTCCCGGATTTTCCTTGTCCTTTTCCAATTCTAGATTATCAATAATACATTTTTGAATCATGATAAAAATCCACAGACTTACCTGGCATTCACCGGGCAGGATGCCCATTGTGTTCGCGCTGGCACGATAAATTCGGTATCATTTCGGATGATATATTCATAATAATTCCGTTGCCAAATGGAAATACCGGGATTGTTGCGCAATTTATTAATACGTTTTGTTACTACGGATTTGAAACCACGTACGATTGTCCCAATACCAAACGCTGGTGATTGCAACCCACATTACGGTAGGTAGCGATTCATGAATCGCCCCTATCTATGGGTAATGTCAACCCCCAATATATTTAAGTCATGCAGTGGAGG
>JAIORK010000063.1 GCA_021108215.1 bacterium
GCATCACGAAAGTAGCTTTACATGCGGCTTGAGGTCAAACTCGCTGAAATACTCCGCATCTGCCATTTGCCGGTCTTATCCTTGCTAGCTTGAAATTCCCGGGATTGAATATTTTTCACAATCTGGGAAAACCAAGCTTCACTCGCACCACTCATTTTGACATTAGTAGGCATGGCAGAATTACTTGCCTTAAATTTTAAAATATAGCGATCCACAACCGGCTTGAAGAGAATCAAGCCGGACAGTACCAGTCCTGCACCAATGATAGGAAGGAATATTTTTATTGCTGATTTTTTCATAAAATCACCTCTTATTAATATTATTATATATCAATCCTAAAAACCTAGATGAAGGATTGATATATAATAATTAGACATCACCTGCACAAAATTCCATGCAGTATTATTACAGTTTTTTTTATTAAAATCGAAATAATTTATAAATAAAAGGTAGCAGATTTGAGCTATCCCCGGCAATGAATAATTTTTGAAGATTGAAAATTTTCACAAAATAAAAAAGCCTCTTTCAAATACTGATTTGAAAGAGGCTTTGAGTGTTTTATACTCTGAAATTTCTAATTAACCACCGTAACAATCAATTCAAATGGTCCCGGTTCTGGTGTCCCGCTTTTAATCCATCCCAAGGTAACTGACCCTGTCTCAATGGAATAAAAATATTCAGTCCCATCCGAAGTATCAGAGAAGGGCAATGAGGGCGAATCAACATAACCAGTCCAATGGAGAAAGCAGGCTACTGTGGAATAAACATCATTCGTATTATCCGCTACAATTGTAGGGCAAGAAACAGTGACAGTTCCGTTTATTACATCTACTGGTGGTGTAATACTAAAAACATAGGTTGTCTGTGTTCCTGCACCATCCGTGCCATCTGTACCATCCGTCCCTGTCGTACCGGTTAGTCCAGTGGGCCCTGTAGGTCCGGCTGGACCGGTACAGGCCCCCATCATACCCAATACCATAATTACTGAAAAAACAAGCAATCCTTTTCTCACTATTCCGACCTCCTTGTAATTATTCAAAATTTATTTGATCCTGATTTTATATTTTTTCTTCTTCTTGGTTTCTTCTTCCTCGTCTTCACCTTGTTCATGCCCTTTGGCTTTACCCGGGGTGTTTTTATAATGACCCTTGGCTTTGCCGGGATTGTTTTTATAATGACCCTTCGCCTTGCCGGAATTATCCTTTTCCTCTTCAATCACTTCTTCGGTCTCGACAACAATCTTGGTTTTTTTATTGCCAACCTTGAGACGCTTTTTTTTCACAATGATCTTGGAATCTTTTGTCTTCACCACAACTTTTTTGACTTTGGTATTTACTTTCCGTCTGCCGTGTTTAGGCTCTCCTGTGTATTGTGGTTCCTCTTCATAATATTTTGAAGCCTCTTCCATTTCAACTTTTTCCTGAATTTTAGAACGCCCTTGCGGCTGGCTTTCGTAAACACGCTCTTCCACTTTGCGTCTACCTGTTTTCGGCTCCGGCGGCGCTTGATACTGCTGCTGATATTGCTGTGGTTGATTCTTCTGCCAATTGCCCTTCATATACTGACCCTGACGGTTATACCGCCCCGGCGTATACATATACCCCACTTTTTTCTCCATACGCCAATGCCCGGGAACCCATTCCCCGCGATGGTTCCAGTAGCCCCGTTCCCACTGATGATTTTTTTGTGCCCGCTGCCATCTGCCTTTGGCCCATCGGTTATGACGATTGTAATAGCCGTCAATCCAAACATAATTAAGCCGTCGGGCCGGGCGCCAGTAACCATTTGCCCAGCGACCCTGCGGGTTCCAATAGCCTGCCACCCAAACCCGATTCGGACGGGTCCTTTTTGATCTCCAATGGCCGTAAATCCAGTGACCCTGCCGGTTCCAATGGCCTGCCACCCAATGATATCCGGCACGATTGGCGCGACGCCAATGCCCCTTCATCCAGCGGCCGCCATGCCAATAACCCCGGACCCAGTGATAACCGGAGCGGTGCTTTTTCACCGGCTTCCAGTATCCGGGGACATAACGATCCGTCTGCCAGGCCCCGATCATCCAATGATACCCGACACGTACACGCGGCCGCCAAAATCCTGGAATATAAATTTCAGACTCAACCTCAATCGGTTCAATCCAAATCTGGTTGGGGCCTTCAATGGTCAAAATTTCTTCTTCCACCGGTTCGGTGTAAGCTTGGGTGGTATACTTCTGCGGAACCGGTGTCGGCTGCGGTTGGACTGCTTGCTGTTGTGCTGTATACTGCGGTTGGGAATACTGCTGAGCTGGATAAGATGTTGGTTGCGCGTGACGCGGTGGTGGATCAGCATAGCGCTTGTGCACCACCATCATACAACCGCTGGTAACAAGCATGACTGCAAGCATAAACAAAAGTCCTTTTTTCATGCATTCCCCCTTCAATCATTTTTCTAAGCATCGGTCAAATAGTTTAGCATATTAAGGTATGCTGAATAAATCTATAATTCTCCCGATCAGAACTTGCGCCTGTGAATTTTCATCTGGTAACCGGATTGCTTCCGCCGATATCAGACCAGTCAATTTTCCGGGTCAGATACATGACCAGTGCCAGGATGCTAAAAAGACTGACACTTCCAATCAGCAGCGCATAATCCTCCAGTTGCAATACTGTATACAGATACGCATACAAAACCGACAACACCAGGGAGATCAAGCCGGTATGGCGTAAATTAGCCAGCAAGCTCTTAGTATACAGTGTAATCAATCCAATAATGCCGATACTGGCAATCAGATATCCCAGGCCGAATCCAATGTGTTCGGACAATGACAACAAAAGTGTGTAAAACAGCACCAACGCCATGCCAATCAGCAAATACTGAATCGGATGAATGGGTTTATGCCCGGCCCGGCCCATCACATCCAGCATAAATAAGGCCAGAAACGTCAGCCCGATAAACATAATTGAATACTTGACGGTACGGCTGGTTTTCTGATAGTGGTCAACCGGCATAAACAGGCGGACGCCGAAAGCCGATTCCTGAACCTGCTGACTGCTGCCCAACCACTGCTGCGGAAAATTCCGGTTAATATCAATAATATCCCAAGTTGCCTGAAAATGATTTTCCTTAATTGCCCGTGTATCCGGTAAGAACGCGCCGGAAAAGCTGGGATCACCCCACGGCGCTTCCAGCTGTACATGGGTCAATTTTCCCAGTGGAACAAACTGTAACATCTCATGCCCATTGTGAGTAAGATCAAAGCTGTAATCATAGTGGTAGGTTTTAGAATTAAGTGCCACCCTAAAACTCACACCGGAAGCCACCACATCCTTGCAAGGGACACCGGGATCCGCCACAACCGATTTGTCATTCCATTTGAGCACCACTTTTTCCTGAATACTTTTGGTGTTGCTCATGCCCAGCGTCACAAAAGCATCCTCCCATATAATCTGTTTTTGTTCGAGATTCAGTGCGTCAATATTAGGAAAGACAAAACGTCCCTTCACCTTCAGATCGGCATTGTACAGTGCGACTTTATAGATGCCCCGGTAGCGGATCTCCGGCGCCATCCGGCCGTTGATATCCAGTGTTTCCGGCAAAAAATGGGCAAACAGCACCTCATGCTGAATCCTGCCTTTCTCATCCTTGAAATAACGTTTATACGGCAAGGTAAGTACCAGCGCGGTGACATCCTGCATCCCGCCGGACCACTGCATGGCGGTTTCATAGATAACACTACGTTTGCGGTTGTCGCGGTCCTGAATTAAAAAATGAATGGAAAAAGAAGGAATGAGTAAAACCGCAGTAAGCAGTGCAATCACAAACAAACGTAATCCCACAGAGAGTCCTTCTGCTTTGGCGGGCACTGTCTTTTCAGAAACAGTTTTCTTTGTTTTTTTCATGCTTCCTCCTTATTTTTTAAAACAAGCGCATTATACGCTAAATATCTTGACGCGGAAACGAAAATCACTTACTCTGGCTTGATTTTTAATATTCATTGAACAGGAGTTTTTACGATGGCTTATCATTTCATCCACTCCAAACAACTTGTCATGGAACCGGTGCCTGGATCACCCTGGGCAGAGGAGATGGTCCTCAATCCTGCAATCATTGCGGACAAAAAAAACGGACGAATTCACATGCTTTTCCGCGCCACCGGTCCCTATCCTGAAAAACAGCTGCCCGGAAAACCATTGCCGTATCCTATCTTTCTCGGTTATGCTTACAGCGATGACAATGGCAAAACCTGGACCAAGGATATGTCCCAACCGGCTTTGGCGCCCAATCTTAATTATGAAATCAAAGACATCTATATCAATAATATTCATGGGCAAAAAACGGTCAACTATGCAAATGGCTGTGTAGAAGATCCCAGATTGTTCTATCTGGAAGATAAATGCTATGTCATTGTTGCCTGCCGAATGCTGCCCCCAGGTCCCTACTGGGTCCATGATGAACCCACACAGTGCGCACCGGACTGGATTAAAACCGAGGCCAACCCCTTTGGAAAAGCCGCCTCCGAAAACCTTACCAGCAATGTGCTCTACCAGGTTGAGCTGGATAGGCTGGTCAAAAGAGATTATGCCAATGCCTTTCACTATGTGACCCATCTGACAGATGCGCAGTACGGCGATAACCGGGATGTGATGCTCTTCCCGGAAAAACTGGTTATCCATGGTAAGCCGCAATACATTTGTCTGCACCGCCCCAAAACACCCCACTTGTATCCGAAAATTAAAAATACGTCATTGCCCTCTATGATGATCTGTTCGGCTGAAACACCTGAAACGCTTTGGCAGGAGACCGAGACCCAGACCCTGCTGGCAGCACCGCTATTTGATTGGGAGGGAGACCGGATCGGCGCCAGCGCGCCGCCGATCAGAATCTCGGAAAAAGAGTGGCTCCTCTCCTACCACGGCAAAAAAGATGACATTACCGGTTACACCCAATCTTTTATGATTTTGGAAGAACAGGCAGACGGATTGCCCATTGTTAAACACCGCTGCTCCGAGCGGCTCATCATTGCAGATCAACCCTGGGAAATGCCGAATAAATTTTCTACACCTTGTGTCTTTATTACAGGATTGATCAGGTTGGTAGATACACTGATGATCAGTTATGGCGCGGCAGATGAAAAAGTGGGGATTGCAAAAATTGATTATCAACCCTTGCTGGATTATGTCAGGCAATTTGATGCACTAGGGCGAAAAAATCATTGTAGGGGCAAATAATTATTTGCCCCTATCTATGGGTAATGTCAACCCCCAATATATTTAAGTCATGCAGTGGAGG
>JAIORK010000064.1 GCA_021108215.1 bacterium
AAGATATTTCTGAATTAGAGAAACCCGATCTCACCGACCGCGGCATGATCGGGCGCGTCCCCATGCCACCCAATTGCTATTGGGATGCCGACACACAAGCATGGGTGGAAATCGGAACAGGGAAAGCAGAAGGCGGAGACCTCGCAGGAGGAAAAGCAGGGAATGCGGGTGGAGAGGAAAAGCAAAGCTTTTTAAATAAAATGAAGAATGTTTATAACAATTTTAAACCTGCCGGATTGGCAAAGAATGCAGCGTTGGCAGCAGCACCGGAAGGTGCTAAGCAAGCATCGGATATAGCAAAAGAAAAAGCGGGAAACACAGCCAAAGCAGCGGCTGATTTAGCCAAAAAAGCAGGGAAAGCAGCCATTGATAAGACAAAAAAATCTGCTGATTATCTGAAAGAAAAAGCCGGCGATGCAGCACACAAAGCAGCAGAGTTAGGGAAGAAGGCTGGGAATGCTGCGAAGGATATGGCGAAAAAGGTTGGGGAAACAGGGATAAAAGTATTAGATAAAACTAAAAAACTGGTAAACAACAAATTAAAAAATCCGCAAAGACGAGCACGAGATTTTTGGGATGGAAAAAATAAATTTAAAAAATCAATGGATTATCTCAGACAAACAGATATTGCAAATCGAGCCAAATTAATAGAATTAGCAAAATTTGGAGTTATAGATGGAACTGAGTATGGCGCTGGAACTGGAGCGGAAGTAAATATTAAAATCACAAAATTGTTTAAAATTAAACTAGGTTATTCAAATATGAATACCTCTAGAGTAGAGGCAGGAGAAATTATTCGAGATAATACTGAATTCATTGGTGCTGATATACAAATCGGTCCTTTAGTGATAAAAAAATATACAAAAGATGGTGTATCAAAGAAGGAATTTAGTGTAAAAATCAAAAATATGAAATTAAACAAATATGATATTAGTATAGGTGGAAGTATGTTCGATCCCCGAACAGGTGCAGGGATAAAAGGTAAAGGACATATCCATCTCGATAAATTAGTAAAAAAAATATTTATATCAGGGAGGAAAGAAGATGAATAAAATATTAGATAGAGTGATGGTGCTGAATTTAGCAATTGTATATTTTATTGCTTTTTTTTCACCAATATCGATTTCCAACACTTCTGAAACAATGAATTTTAGAGAAGTGTTACTTATGATTTGGATATTGCTGAGCATGTTAAGTATAATTTATTTTGTGATAACTCAATTGAGGCATTTAAGAGGAAAAACATTTTCAAAAAATATTTTCAAATATATGTGGAGCATATTAATTGTGGTTGGGATATTTGGATTGTTTTTTGGGTCAATTCTGTACCACATATTAGTTGTTGAATTTAGGTTTACTTTGAAAAAATAAAAAAATGTGTACAAAGATGGTATTTACCTGACACTTGGCATTCGGCATCCAGCATTCTCCTCTGCATCCGGCACACGCAGTATGAGTTCGCAGGGCAAGCCGGGTGAGGGGATTGAGTTGGACGTATAAGAATTTTGAGGGACGGTGTGATCTTCCCCCAGTCCCGCAGGGAAAAGAGATTGTTACCACCGAGGCAATAAACTGCAAGGCCAATGATATGCAGGCCACGAAAGACATACAAGGGAAGTATTACAAAGCGTTCGGAAGCACCCTGGCCGAGGAAAAGCTGACAATCAGTTGATCGGTTGACTTTGACCCGGACTTGGTCATGTTGCCAACGAAATAGAAGTGAAAAATAACATAAACGAGGACGGTCTTATATCGGGTTATTACGGGCATGACCACAAAATAGTACAAGGAGGGTTGAAATGGTAAAAAACATAATGGCGATACTAATAGTTTCACTAGTACTAGGATGTTCTGCTTCAAATGATGTTATATGTAAAATAAGTAAAAGATCAGAAGCGGGAAGAATAGCCGAGCAGACTGTATATCAAAAAGGAAAAGAGTTAGCCAAAATAATATATGATGATAGACCACCTTATACTCAAAAAAAGGTTCAAGGAACCATACCTGATGGCATTGTTAAATATTTATCCGATGAAGGCAATTTAGTATTTGAAATAGAGTTTAAAAACAATAAAAAAGATGGATTGATGAAATATTATGAAAAAGACGGTCGCCTTGCATGGACTCAGGAGATGAAGGGCGATGCAACTCATGGAGAATATAACGCATTTTATGATAGCGGAAAAGTAGCTTTTAAAAGAAATTATAAAAATGGGAAACTAGACGCTGAAAGTTATACATATTTAGAAACAGGCGAGATAAATTATATAAAAACATACAAAGACGGTGTATTGATTAAAGAAGGGTATGTTGATAATAAAAATGAGTGAAGTTAAGTGCATAAACGGGATAGCCCAATGTGACTCTGTTTCTTTCCCTGTTTCTTCCCAACAAGAATTTGAGGAACGGTGTTAGGTAGTAAGGAAAATAAAGTAAAAAAAGTGTAAGAAAATTAGAAGAAATCTGTCTAAAGAAGCATGGTCAGACAGAGACAAATAGAATTGCCAAATATTATATATCACGTGATTACCCGTGGGTGGAATAGAAATGCGATATTCAAACACCGAAGGGATCGCATTGAATTTTTGAAATGTTTGTCGGAAAATCTTGGAAAAACCGGTACGGGCTGTTATGCGTGGGCACCAAGTATGAAGGGGTCGAGGGAAGGTGGAAGATAAAAAAACTGATAATTATATAATCGGAGTATTTCAGTGAATTTGACCTCAAGCCGCATGTGAAGCTCCTTTCTGATCTAGAAGCCAATACTACCTTAAATTGCCCCTTTTGTTAATGGGGAGCAGTATAAATCTGTCTCTGTGTCACGCTATGTTTTTGAGTTGGACCATTTTCCGGATTTTTGCGATAATCAGGCTGTTTTTTTTGTTGCCCCAACAGGAGAAAAACATGGCAGGTTTGGTGAAAAAAATGAAGGTCGGTATTGTCGGCTGTGGTGCGATTGGCAGCCAATTGGCAAGGGCGGTTTCCCGGGATGCGCAGAGTCCGCTGCGGATACAAACCGTGACGGATTCGCAGGAACAAAAGGCGCATACGCTTGCAAAAAAAATACGGCCGAGGCCGGTATGTGCTTCACTGACGCAGGCGGCGGTACTTTGCGATATCCTGGTGGAAGCTGCCGGGCAGTCGGCTGTTTTGGATATTGCCAACGCCGTATTAGAAAACAAAAAACAATTGCTGGTACTTTCCATCGGGGCGTTGGTTGGAAACCCCGGATTGATAAAAATGTTTCAGAAAAAAAGATGCGGGCTTTTTTTCCCCTCAGGTGCGATTTCCGGACTGGATGCCCTCAAAGCCGGTGCCACCGGTTCCCTGCGCAGTGTTCGGCTCATCACCCGCAAGCATCCACGCAGTTTGGCGGGTGCCCCTTATTTTTTGAAAAAGAGAATGAATCCGGAGACAATTAAAACGGTGACCCGGATTTTTTCCGGATCAGCAGCACACGCGATTCAATTATTCCCTGCCAACATCAATGTTGCAGCAGCAGTATCTCTGGTGGGGCTGGGCGCGAAAAAAACCCGGGTTGAAATTATTGCTGATCCCCATACGCGCCGCAATACCCATACGCTCCAGGTACAGGGAGAATTCGGGCGGTTTACCACAGTCACCGAGAACCTGCCTTCCAGGGAAAATCCCAAGACAAGTATGTTGGCTGCCGCTGCCGCACTGGCATTGTTGAATGCGATTGCCCGGGAAGAGCGTTTTGGTACTTGAGACAGACGGGGAAGAATCAGCGGGAAAGACAGCAGGGGAGTGATTGAAAAGCCCGGACGGAATGGGAGAATCCAATGCCTTTGATCAAAGCCATCACAGTGGTTTTTATACGCGATAGGATGGGGAAAGTTGATTCTGAAACCCGGAATACGTTTTATGCCAAGCTTTCCCGGCAGGAGAAGGACTCTCTCAAAAAATCCCTCGCATTTACTAAAATTCCGGTGGCGCTGGCGGTGAAAGTCTATGATGCGGCCGCGAGTGTGCTGCATCCTGGAAAATTGGATGGGGCACATCTTTTGGGGAGGGCATTGGCGCAGGATAATTTGACTGGTATCTACAAAGTACTTCTGAGGTTTGTCAGTATTCCGTTTTTAATCAAACAATCTGCAAAAATTTGGGATACATACCATGAATTTGGCATTGCGCGGTGTGCCAGAGTTAAAAATGAAAATGAGATAGTTCTTATTATTGAGGACTATCCGGATATGCCCAAAACGATTCGGGAGGGAACCACGGGATATATTGAAGGTGCCTTGGAATTGACCGGCGGGACGAATATTCATGTGGAATTGGATGATACAAATTGTCACCTGTGGAAGTGGCGGGTGACCTGGGGGTTGAGGAAAAAAAAGCATCCTTGAGGTGATGACGATGGGAAGCATCAAAGGAACACGCTATGTGGTTATTCGTAAAATGGTGCGGGAACGCGGTTCAGTGTTTGAAGAACAGTTTTTTGCCAAATTGACGCCCCTGGAAAAAGATCGCTATGAAAAAGCCACGCCGGTTTCGCAAATTCGTTTGGAAGAGATTCCGGACCAAGGGAATGTCGTTACCGTTGCCGGTGAGTTGTTTTTTCCGGGGGATGCCGATGGGATTCAAAAAGTGGCAGCGGTGATTGCGCAGGAAAATTTGGATGGTATTTATAAATTTTTACTGCAAATTCCTTCGGTGGAGTATGCGATTCAGCGGGGGGCTAAAATATGGCAAGCTTACAATGATACGGGAGACCCCGTGGTGCAAAAAGTGACACCCAACAGTTTGGAATTCGTCGTGCGTCACTATCCGGATATGCCGGCATTGCACCGTAAATATATTCAGGGTTTTTTAAAAGGCATGATACAAATGACCCGTGCTAAAAAATCATTCGTCGCATTGGATGAATCTGATTCTGAAAACTGGACATGGAAAATAACCTGGGAAGGGTGACCGGAGGAAAGACGATGCGGAAATCAGGACGTGTGGGAAAAAGAATGCAGATAGTCACAGCGGCCGGTTTGCTGCTCGCGATAGTATTTGCAGGCCGGGCATTTTCAGTTGAATCGGAAAAAATCGATGCGCATGTTGGGAATGTGATCAATGAAGCGGGAAAAGCTGTTGAACAGGCACTGGACCAGGCAGGCAAGGCTGTGGTGCAGGCTCAGAAGGGGACGGATAAGGCATTGAAGCGGGCGGCGGAGGAAACTGCGAGCGGGTTGGATCAAGCGGCACGGGTCACAGAAGAAGCAACGGACAGCGCAGGCAGGGCTGCCTCAGGCTGGTTGAAGCGCTTCGGCCGGTCTATTGGGAAACTATTGCGGGCGATCCGTCCGACGACTGATCAGAAAAATCAAAAATGATCCATCGCAGGATACCCCTTTGTTTAACCATGACGCAGGCCGGGCAGGATGTGCCGCCTGAACTTCCTGATGCGGCGCGATTGAAAGAAATACTTGTTCATGATCCGGCAGAGCAAGCATTGCCTAAAATATTTGATTTTTCTCATCGCATGGATGCGCTGCTCATTGCCGGAATTTCTCCGGAGATCATCGCATGGGATGCACCACCGGATGATGCGTTTTCGGATAAGTTGAAGGATAAAAGCGAAATTTATCCGTTGGAGAAAAAAAGCCGCAAGCAGCTCCGTCAGACACTTTATGAAAAATATTACATGACATTTTATCATCAACTTTCTCAAATACAGGCGCAAGAGGATGTTAAAGCAGGTATTGATTGCCGGGTTTTTGATGACAGTGTATTGGCACGGGGGACGCATCCTCGCCCCCTACTCTGTCTGGCAAACCATGGCGATCTCTACGGGGAAAAACAAAGCATGGGCGGGTCGACAACCTGTCTGCCTGAAATGTTAAGAGATGTCCGTGATGTCTTTTCAGCATGCTTTGCGGATATGCCGGGTTCGGTATTGCTCAACACGCCGATTTCGGGCGGGTATTTAATTGGATGTCAGCAGCCGCCCAAAATGCCGTGGTTCGGTTTGCATATTGCCCGGTCACTCTTAATCACAGGACAGGCTGCGGTGAGTGAAAAACGCATTGAAAATTTACGGGATCGGTTTGAGACGATACTTGTTATGATTAGTAAGGTTTATGCGTGGCTGTGATTTGGAGGAATGCGCAATAAAGCGAAAGGGAGAATACGATGGCAGATGCAAAAGGGACCGGTGTTGTTTTTTTAAAAAACAAACTCAAAGCGAACAATACTGATGAAGAGGTGGTTTTTATCAGTAAACTGCCGGAGAAAATAAAGAATATATATTTTAAAACGCTTTCCATCAGCTGGATACCTGTGGAGTATTTGGCTGTGATGATGGAGACCACGGCAGAGATTGTATATCCTGATGATCAGGAAGCTTTGTTTAAGCTGGGCCAGGATGAAGCAAGCGATAATTTAAATGGTGTTTATAAAGTTATGTTGAAAATGACGACGGTGCCTTTTTTAGTCCGGCAAACTGCAAAACTGTGGCGGCATTATCATGCTGCCGGGGAAGCCAGTGCCGCATTTGATAAAAACAGCGATAAACAAGGCTACATGATGGTTCGTGGGTATCCGGAATTTCCTGCATCCATGCGTGAGGTGGTGCGTGGTTATATCAGCGGTGCGCTTGCGCTGACCCGGGCCAGGAATATTTCGGTGGTGTTGGATGAGCTGGACCCGCAATGCTGGAAATGGCATTGTAAATGGGACTGACCGGATTGGGTCAACGTTCCCGAAGTGGTGGTTTGGGGATGTATTTATTTTAAAAGGACTCAAGTGATGATGAAAAATGAGAACCGATTGGTTGGTGCGCATCTTTCGACCGCCGGCGGGCTGAAAAAAACATTGGAACGGGCAAAAGCGCTGGGATGCAGTGCTGTACAGATTTTTGTGGCCAATCCGCGGGGATGGCAGAGCACTCCGATTTCTGAGGAAGCAGCAGACGCATATAAACAGGCAGCTGCCGACTATGGCGTGCATCAGTTGATCATTCATGCCATTTATCTGGTTAATTTGGCTTCTCCCAAAGAAGCGGTTTTTAAAAAATCTTTGGCAGCTTTGCGTAAAGATTTGGTTTCTGCCGGCCGGCTCGGTGTCAAGGGTATTGTACTTCATCCCGGATCGGATTTGGGGGAGGGGCAGGGTGTGCCTCGTTTGGAAAGAGCCCTGGCATCGTTGAAACCGAACATTCCTGCAGGATGCAGGATATTGTTGGAAGGGATGGCGGGGACTAAAAACAGTCTGGGAGATATTCCTACGATTGGCAGTCTCTGCAATAATCTGGGGGATGCCTTCGGAGTTTGTTTGGATTCGGCCCATCTTTGTGCCAGCGGATACAATCTGGGAGAGCCCAAGGATTTTCAACGATTCACCCGGGATGTGAAAAAACATATTGGTTTTAAGAAACTGGGATGTTTCCACCTGAATGATTCGCGCCAACCCTGTGGTTCCCGGCGGGACCATCACGAAAATCTGGGAGACGGTTTTGTGGGCAAGACCGGATTAGTCAATGTCCTGCAGTACAAGGCATTTGCACATCTGCCGTTTATTATGGAAACCCCCGGGTTTGATGCGTTGGGACCGGATAAAAAAAATATGCAGCGGTTGCGGCGGTATTTAAAAGCCGACTGACAAGTCGGATCACTTAGGACGAATAGAAGACAGTATGTTTTATAATTTGGACAGCTATGGATGCATGTTTAAATAAAAAAATATTGCAAGGGCACGGTTGCTTGTTCGGCGCATAGCTTGCCTGGCGCATGCCGGGCGGGATGCCGGGCCCCTGTATTTTATTAAAAAAAGGAATTGAACATGGACCGTCAAACATTGGAAAAATATTCATCCGCTTTTACTCTTTCGGATATGGAAGTATTTTTGTTTCCGGAATTGATGTACGCTTTGGTCCTGGCCAACATTATGTCACCCCGCCTTTGGAAATGGCGGGAAGATCCCTGGTTTAAAGATATTAAGAAACTGAATTTTAATCGTCAGATGCAGCGTTTGAAGCAATATGTTATGGAGCACTACAGCTTTAACCTGGATATTGAGACCTGGGGTGTGACCACCAAGCAACGGGAATTGGAGCGTTTTTCAACATTTGTTGCCCCGGAAATATTTTCCAGGTCCAATGCTTTATTTGGGTATGAAGGGGATAAATATTATTTTGATATAAATATCCGGCAACATTTTGGGATGGATCGCTTTACAACGGATGTCATCCCCTATTGGAAGACTGAAACCGTGGAGGCCATGGATGCTTTCCGGTTTAAAGACGGGTATGCGACCGGCGCGGGTGAATGTGTCTCGCTCGCGGCGCTGTATGCTGCGGCGCTGTATATTGTGCTGGAGGTACCGCTGGAAAAAATATATATGATGGCCACCCCGTTGCATTCGCAGAATTATGTGGCAGTGGGTGAGGGTGTGATTACCAATAATCGCAGGATCGTGACAAAGAACATGTGGTTTAATGGAACCGTGCTTTCCACCAAGGCGCGCCGGGCGATGGAAAAAGAGCGGGTGACGATTGTGGCGCATTGCAGCGGGTATGCGCATATCGACTATCCCGAGGCGACCATTAACCGGGAAGCCTATCATGGTTTTTTAGAAATGCTGAATAAGTATCTCGTCACAGAAGTGAACTTTGAGATATTTGCAAATTTCCTAAGGGTTTATAATCAGTATCAAAAATATTTTCAATTTGAATTTTTCTCCGGCGGTCATCACTGCTTTTTAAATGCCGAACGGTTGTATCAATATGAGCACGGCAGCAATTATCGCGTGGGTGACGTGAGCAGAAAAAAATTGCTCTTAGAAGTAGAGAGTGAGGAATTTGATTTAAGACCTGACCCCAAACGGCATCCGTTGCACATTGTAGAAAAAAAATTAAATGGGAAACCGCTTCGCTGCGGCTTGGAAGATGTTGATCGGAAACTGAAGACGGTGTTGCATCTTATTCCGGAGATCGATGATTTTTGTAAGGATATCAAGCAATTTACCTGTGCTGCACCGCGCATTCCGTTGGAAGATAAGCGCTTTGTAAATTCGCAGCCAGTGGGGTTAAAGGCCGGGATGACGCGGGAATCCATTATTGCCTATTTGGAAACATTGCGCGAATCATCTACAACCGTGGACCTGGCTTTTTATGCCGGCCGCCGGATTGATGAAAAAGGCTGGCAGCCGTATCTCGCAGCTTGTTTGGAAAGGAATCCGGTTTGTTTGGATGTTTTTAAAAAACTGGAAATTCCCCTGATTTATGAGCAATTGTGTCAATGGCCCGATACTTCAATTTATGATGAGCAGGGTTTTGCGACACCGGATGAAGTGGTGAACTTTCAGCGGGGCGATGGTCTTGAAAAAGCGCTTTGTCTGGTCAATTGCGGGCGTGCCCGGAAACAATCGGTACAAATTATTTTCAACGCATCCATTAATAGTCTGCAGGTAAGCGTTGGCAAAGATATGTTCGAGTTTTTCGCGTCCCGTCGGCCGGCCTTTTGGGAAACCACGCCGTGTTTACTGAAACTGGATGTTGTTGACAAAAATACCGTCGTTTAGTCTGTTCGGAAAACCAGTGGTCTTAAGACGAATCCACGGTAATAGCACCCTCTCAAGGCGGGAAGTATTTTCATTTTAAGTTCCTATAATTTATGGCATAATCAGTATTCGTTTTTTAAAGGGTGAATTAATTTTTAGAGGGTAGGAAAAATAATTTACCTTTCAATTTAGAACATTGCTGTCCAAATAAAAGTTGTCCACTGTTACTGGATCGTTCTGGAAAAACCAGCATTCAGGATGAGCTTAATTAATCACTGGTTCTCTAATTTGGACACGTATGAATTTAGAATGAAATTAGCGGGTTTACTGCATGAAGCGATTTATTCAAATAATAGTGATTATTTTATTCTGTTTTGCCGGCTTTGCCCTTGCCGGTGTACTGTGGGGTGTTGATCTGTTTTTTGCGCCTCAGCCGCCCGGTGCCGATATTCCCCAGGAAATTTTAAATGCCGATGTGACAAAAACCCGGACTGGTATCCGTTATTTAGGACAGTCGTATGCGTTTGAACGGGACGGCGTGTCGGCGGTTTATCTTGCCGGGCCGCCGGAAATCCGGGGCGCAGTCATGGGACGTTTTCTCGGTGAAGCACTGGAAAAGACCGAGGCATTCTTTTTTAAAAAAAACCGGTATTACTTTCCCAACCGGCTGGTGCGGTGGATGGGGGCACGGTACCTCACAATTCGTGATTCCAAGTTGATAACATATATTCCCTTATCAATACAAAAGGAGATGGCGGGATTCACTACCACCAGTCAAAATGCGTTTCCCGGATTGGGAAGTTTTTACAGTCGTTTGTTGCAGACGCAGCGTCTTTATGAATCAGCACACCGCCTTCCGGCGGATGCCGGTATGCTGGGCGCGGCTTTTGGGATGATTTGTCATCCGGCATCCGGAACCCAGATGGTGATGGGGGGGCATTTGGATATGCCGGATGCAGAGCCCCTGGACAAAAATAAAGTCGTGGTGATGGTGGCACCGGAGCGCGGTTATCGCTACTGCTTTATAGGCTGGGCCGGTTTATTTGGCGCCTTTACGGGAATGAACCAGGCGGGGATGGGGATTACGCTTGTTCCTGCACATGCCGGTCGTTCCGCCCGGCTGGGGATACCGGTGACGCTTTTGGCCCGTCAGGTTTTGGCGGAAGCCGGATCCTTGGAGCATGCGGTTGAGATTATTCAAAATGCGGAAACCATGCAAGCTCAATCTTTTTTGATTGGTTCCGGAACGGAAGATGCATTTTGGGTGGTGGAAAAAACTCCGGTGCGTACTGTTGTACGAAAAATGCGGAAAAATTATATGATCGCAACTGATTTTTTTCAAGCGGCCGCCTGGCAAGAGGATGCCGGCAACCAGGCGCGGCGGCAAAGCGGTCCGGCACTTTACCGGTTTAACCGTATGAAGGAAAAGTTACGCAACTGCGATGATGGTTTTGACGCAGAAAAAGCCGTGGCGGTTTTAAGAGATCGCAGGGGGGAATTTGGGAGCGTGTTGGGCCTGGGGAATATGCGGGCGATTAATTCTCTGTGTGCAGTCCAGGCGGTGGTCATGGATTTAAAACAACGGATTATTTGGGTTTCAGCGCCGCCTCATCAGATTGGGAAATTTGTTGCTTTTGATATGGACCATTTTTCCCAAAACAAAGAAGCGCTGCATATTCATCAGGATTCGTTTTTTTTGTATGGTAAATATAATGAATATCTTGTTTTTCAACATGGGTTGAATGAGGCCCGGCGGTTTTTTTCTCTGGGAAACTATCAGGAAAGTCTGGCCTGGCTGCAGGAAGTTCGTCATTTGAATTCCGGGGATTACCGTCTGTATTTACTTGCCGGCCGGGCATTGTTTGCCTTGCAGCGATGGGACGCAGCCAGATATAATTACCGGCAGGCAGCCAGAATGCATCCGGCTTATTATCGGGAAAAAATGGAGATTAAAAAACGTATTGCTGAGCTCAAAGTGATCCTGGAAAAAAGCAAGTAAGGATAGTTTAAGCAGTGCGTCGGCGCAAAGTCAGTTTGAAAGGGAATGGTTTTGTTGTGAGATCAAAAACGCAAAGTGAAATCAAAGAAATACAAAGTCGGCTTTTACAAGCGACCGTAGCGTTTGTTTTTGAACATTCAGCGTATTACCGGGAGCATTTGTCTGCTGCCGGGGTACATCCATCGGATATAACCTCAGTCGATGATCTATGTAAAATTCCCTGCACAAGCAAAGATGATTTTTCCAACCGGACAAATGATTTTTTATGTGCAGCCCCCGAAGACATTGTTGATATTACCACCACCTCAGGTACCAGTGGTGCGCCGGTCATGATAAAACTTACGGCACAAGATATGGCGCGATTGGCACACAATGAGGCGCTGGCATTTGAGCAGGTTGGAGTAAGTGCCCAAGATACCGTGGCATTGGCGGTTACCCTGGACCGTTGTTTTATGGCGGGGATGGCGTACTTTCAAGGCTTGAGCCGGTTGGGTGCTGCTGCGATTCGTGTCGGATCAGGATCACCTGCCATGCTTTTGAAAATGGTTGAACGCGCCCAAGCCACGGTTATGATGACCGTGCCGTCTTTTCTTAAGCGGATTACCGCTTATGCACAGGCCAATGGTGTTGATCTGCATAAGAACGCAGTGAGAAAAATAATCTGCATTGGAGAACCGATTCGGGAACGGGATTTTTCATTAAATCCGCTTTGTGCCCGACTGGCAAAAGATTGGAATGCCGACCTTTACTCCACTTACGGCAGCACGGAGATTGAGGGATCTTTTTGTGAATGTGAACGGGGTTGCGGGGGTCATGTCCAACCCGGGCATATGCTCGCCGAGATTATTACCCCGCAGGGCGACCCGGTTGCTCCGGGAGAAATCGGAGAACTGTGCGTTACCCCGTTCGGTATTCGGGCGATGCCGGTATTGCGCTACCGGACAGGTGATTATACATTTATGAATACGCAACCGTGTGCTTGCGGGCGGGTCACCCCGCGGATCGGACCGATTCTGGGACGGCGCGATCAAATGCTGAAAATTAAGGGAACTACAATTTTCCCCGGCGTGATCCATCATTTGATACAGCGTGATCCGGCGATCCAGGCGTATGTTCTCATCGTGGAAAGTGATGATCCACTTTCGGATAAATTAACTCTCCTGGTGGATGCCGGCCGGACGGAAGCAGTGGAGCGTTTGCGCGAAAGCATTCGCAGCGAGATTAAAGTAACGCCGGAAATAAAAATGGTGTCGGCCCGGGAGATACAAGAATTGCAGACTGCCGGCGATTACCGCAAGCGCCGCATGTTTATTGATAAAAGGCAGTTGCAATGATTGAAACACCTCCAGTTACATCTCGTGCTTGCGTCATGATTCCTACGTACAATCATTTTAAATTTTTACCTGCTGTGATTGAAAAAGTCCGGCAGCAGGGATTGCCGGTGATTGTGGTGGATGACGGTTCCACTGATTCGAGTCAATCGTTTTTAAGTGGTTTAACTGACATCGAAGTGATCACATTTTCTAAAAACCGGGGCAAGGGAAGCGCGTTGGCGGCCGGACTCCGGCGTGCGGGAAAAAGGGGTTATGCTTTGGCGGTTTGTATTGATGCCGATGGTCAGCATGATCCGAAAGATATCCCCCGGATGATTGCAGCTGCTAAAAATCGGCTGGATACTCTGGTGATCGGTGCCCGGGAATACGGCCAGGAGACGGCACCGCGTAAAAGCCGTTTTGGCAGAGTATTCTCGAATTTCTGGATTTGGATTGAGACCGGAAAAAATATGGCGGATACGCAGAGTGGTTTTCGCCTTTATCCGGTGGCTGCGATGAATCAGTTAAAAATTCGTGCTTCCCGCTATGGCTGGGAAGTTGAGGCTTTGGCCCGTGCGGTATGGGGCGGATTACAGGTCATCTCCATCCCTGTTGCAGTTTCATATGCTGCAAAAAAGGACTCACATTTTCGAGTGGGGCGTGATTTTTTTTTGGTGTCCTGTACCAATGCTTATTTGGTTCTCAGAAGGTTAATGCCCTTTGGATTTAGAAAAGTGGTTACTCAGGAAAAAGTTGTCTGGCCGAAATCCTGGAAGGAAAAGAGTCGTTTTTTATGGCAGCATTATCTTTGGCAGACCGACCAGACACCCGGCGAAAAAGCACTGGCTATCGGGATTGGGGTTTTTGGGGCTGGCAGACACTATTCGCGATTTACCTTGCCCAACGTCTCCATTTGAATAAAGTGCTTACGCTGGTGGGAGCCAACATCTCTATCCCGCCCATGATTCCGGGGATTATTTACCTGTCCATGGTGTTGGGCCGGTTTGCCCTGAGCAACGAGTGGCGCTGGCAGCTGCCTTTGAGCGGGCTGACCATGGAAGCGGCACGCATGTATTTAAAGGAGTTTGTTATCGGGAGTTCGATCCTGGCGATTATTGCCGGGATTTTAATTGGGATACTTAGTTATGGGATGTTTCACTATGTAGAGAAAAAAGCTAATTCAGCATAGATAAATCACCGCAATATCGAAAATGGTTCGTGGCGGTCTTAAACAGGTATAATGAGCGCAATTTTAGTGGTTTGACTATGCCCGGCGAGCAGTTGTTTTTTCATACGAACACGAAAGACACTGGGAAATTTCCGTAGATGCTGTTTGGCGAACAGGTTTATTTTGGCCAGAATATCGCTTCGTATGAAAAAACAACTGCTCGCCGGGCTTTAGGTCCCAACGGAAAGTAGCAATGATACAAACGGCTTTCGGGGGATGTCATCCATCCATTGAATTACGATACCGGAGTGGAATCCGGACGCTGTGAACAATAAAACGTGAATAACCAGGGGAAGCATGCAGCGAAAAAGAATAGGCGTCTTGATTTTATTGGTTTTGATTGCAGCGGCTGCGCTGATAAGTTTTTTCCGGGTGACCTGGCAGGAAGACTTGTTCAATGATTTGCCGACCAGCCGGCGCGAATTAAATTTAACCCGGCAATGGCTGCAAGCCCTGGCAGGCAATGAACCGGTGGTGATTACAGTGGATGCCAAGGCGGCGGTTGATCCGTCCGCCACAGCTATTCGTGCGGCCGAGCATTTGGCCAAATACCTTATGGCGAGCAAGCTTTTTAAACAGGTTAATACGGGTTTGTCCATGGAGCAGGGACAGAAACTCTGGGAATTGACCGTGCAACGGTTACCCTATCTTTTAACACCGGAAGACTATCCGGCAATTGAAGAAAAAATACGCCGGAGTCCGGCACGCCTGACAGCATTGAAACAACAAATTCACAATCCCCTGGCATTCGGCATCACGAGAACCTTGCAACATGATCCGTTGAATTTGGCTGAGCTGGTATTGCGCCGGCTCCGCCATTTTTCCAATTACAACGTTACGGTATTTCAAGGGCGTTTTTTTTCGCAGGACCGTACCCAATTGCTTATGACCGCCTGGCCGAAAACGCCGCCTTCAGATACCGGAAAAAGCGAACAGCTGATGACTGTGATGGCCCAAAGCACGGCCGGCGTACGTCAGGTCATGGGCCAGCCTGATCTGCAATTTCATGTGATTGGCCCGCATCGCGCTTATCTGGACAATGCGCGCCAAATAAAATACGATATTCGTCTGACACTGTTTTTATCCATGGCTGCGATAGTGCTGTTGACCCTGATGACGGTCCGCCGTCCCTGGCTGGTACCCCTGGCACTGCTGCCTTCCGCAGTTGGCCTGGCAGTCGCGATTATCGTTGTGGGATTTTTCTTCAAACAATTTTCCTTAATTGTTTTAGGCATTAGCTCGGCGCTGATGGGTATTACGGTGGATTACGGCCTGCACCTGTTTCACGCCATGGAAACATCGGCATTGCCGCCCAAACAAGCCGCCCGAAAAATCCGGACACCCGTGTTGGTCGCCGGTTTGACAACCGCTTGTGCATTTCTTGCATTGTTGGTAACAAATCTTCCCGGTCAGTACCGGATTGCATTGTTCACCTGTATGGGCGTCTTCGGCGCCATGATTTTTGCTCTGGCAGGGCTGCCAATTATTTTTCCGGAGAAAAAGGGTCATGCCCGGAAAGCTTGGTTGGACCTGGATAAGGTTATGGCGGGGATTGAACACTGGCGGCGCGACCACCGGGGCTGGATTTTTTTAGGACTGCTGATTGTTTGGGGTATGAGCCTCTTCCAGTTATCGCATCTGAAATTTACAGGTGATCCCCAGGCATTGAACGCCTTGAGCCCTCAGACCCTGGCGGCGGAAAAACATTTGTCCCAGACATTTGGCGACCCGGGCGGCAGGATACTTGCTTTCCAGAGCGGACAGGATGAAGAAACTGTTTTACAAGCAGCTGAGGAAATGGATGCCTGGTTGGAGGACACCGCAAACGCGCCGCAGTATGCGGGCAGATCACTGGCAGTGTTTCTGCCTTCTAAAAAAACGCAGCGGGAAAACCGGCACGCTTTTGAAAAAGCATTCGGCACTCAAGGCCGCAAAATACTGCATGCGCTTGAAAAAGCGGGTCAGCACCAAGGATTTAAATCCGGAGCATTTAAACATTTTCAAAAATCTTTGGCAGATCCGGGTGCGCCCTTAACCTTGCGTGATATTCGCAATGCCGGGTTGACGCTGTTTTTGGTTGGGCGGGTTTTTCAGGCAACCGACCAATCCCTCACGTTGATTACACCGATTAAACCTTCCGACAGCCGGGCCGCAGCCAGGCTCGAAACTGAATTGCCGGCGCAGGCGGCATTGACCGAGCTCGTGGATATGCAGCACCTGGCTGGGGCGATCCTGGAAATTGTTAAAACAGATTTCAAACCCCTCATGGTGGTTGCGTTTTTAATTGTTGGTCTGATTATAGCGCTGGCCAAAGGCCGGCTGGAACCGGTGGTGGTTGTTCTGCCGCCGATCATGCTGGCCGTAGGCATGACCTATGGCACACTGGCCTGGCTGGGGTTGGAGATTAATATTATTAATATGGTCGCGTTGCCGTTTATCATCGGGTTGGGGATTGATTATGCGCTTTTTTGTTGGGAAAGCACCTTGGCCCGATACCGCAGTCAGCATTTCCCGGACGGCTCGATACTGCTGGCAGCTGCCACGACCATGGCCGCGTTTGGTATGCTTGCGATTGCCGGTCATCCGGTTTTACATACCGTCGGACTCTCGGTATTACTCGGCGTTTTTTATGCCCTGCTAAACAGCCTGTTTTTAGTACCGATGCTCATGGGGATTTTCCTGCCCCAGCGCCGGGAAGTTCCTCCCCGCACTGTACGGACTATTTTAGGTGGATTGCTGATTTATACGTATATTTTTAGCGGTATCCTGGTGTATCTGGTGCTGGTTCATCCGTTGCAGTGGGTGTTTTTCAAAAAAAACAAAGGATATTTTGCCCGGAGGTATCTGCGCTTGGTTAACCTCGCGCTGATGCGGACCTTTCCGTACGGAAAACGAATTTTTTGCGATGTTGCTGAATTTCATTCCTGCGGGCCGGCGATTCTGATTGCCAACCATTCCTCGCAGATTGATATTGTACTCATGCTTTGTCTGGCAAATCAGAGTATGCTTGTCAAGCAATGGGTTTGGCGTAATCCGATTCTCGGGCCGTTGGTACGTAATGCGGGATTTATTTTAGTCACAGGCGGGAACACGGAATCAGTGCTGGAAGACGCACGGCAGCTGCTTAAGCAAGGAATCTCGGTTATGTTTTTTCCTGAGGGAACGCGCAGTCGGGACGGCGTTGTCCGGCGGTTTCACAAAGGTGCTTTCCAGCTTGCCCAAGAGACCGGGATAAAAGTACAACCGGTTGCACTGCTCGACACCCGTTCCGGTATCCGCGACAGTACCTGGGTGGTGGGGCCGCATTGTATTTTAATCAAGGGGCTGGATCCCATGGACCCCCAGGATTATTCCGGCGATGACGCAGTACGCGACATGGCACGGGCGGCCCGGCAAAAAATCGATCATGCCATGACAGCGTATCATTATTTAACAGCGTTGCCTGAGATCATCCGCCAAAAAATTCAGGAACGTTTTGCTTATCAGGGGCCGATGGTGGAACATTATATTTACTGGAAATTAAAACTGGATAAAGTGTATGAACAGGTGAACGCGCTTTTGCCGAAAACCGGGACCATTGTGGATATGGGTTGCGGCATGGGACTTATGCTGCACTGGGCTGCGATTGCCGAGCGTAACCGGGAATTGATTGGCCTGGATGATGATGCAGGGAAAATAGCCGCTGCCCGGGCAACCGCGCGTTATCAACCCAATATGACGTTTATCCAGGCGGATATTTTAAGTGCGACTCCGCAATTGGCCCGGACAGTATTACTGCTGGATGTATTGCATTATTGGTCTGTGGATATGCAGAAAAAACTATTGCAGCGGGCGGCAGACTGGCTGGCGCCCGGCGGCAGCCTGATTGTCCGTGACGGATGCCGGAACCGGCAGTTGCACCATGCGGTCTCGTGGGGGGAACGTTTTACCACCTGGATCGGATTTAATCAAAAACGGGAAGGTCTGTATTTTCATGATCAGGCCGGGTGGAAAAAGCTTTTTGAAGAGGCTGGATTGATACAAATTGAATCCAGCTTGTGTCGTGCCGGGAAATCAAATACACTGTTTGTACTTAAAAAAAATGCACGCTAAGGGTTCAATTATGAAGAAAAAAGTAGTCATCATCGGATCAGGCATGGCGGGTTTATACGCCGGTGCATTGCTGGCAAAAACCGGTTGGCACGTGACGGTACTGGAGAAAGAACCCACCCCCGGCGGTTTGCTGGCCGGGTTCAAGCGGAAGGGTGTTTGGTTTGATACCGGCGTTCATTATCTGGGAGCACTGGCCAAAGGTCAGGTTTTGTGGAAATATTTTGAGGCGCTGGATCTGTTTTCAGACTGTGAGTTTGAAGAAATGGACCAAAATGGTTTTGAGGAGTACTGGTTTCCGGATATGAAATATGCGGTACCCACAGGTGAACAGGCTTTTGTCGAAAAACTTAGTGCGTGTTTTCCTCAAGAGGCCCGGGGGATACAACGCTGTATCGACGACTGGCGCGCCATTGTGAAGAATTTTCCCTTGTACAATCCCGACAGTACGCTGCGTCCGGACAGGGAACAGGAAATTTTGGCTGATCCGATTGCACGCATGAGTTTGCAGGACTATCTTGAGACACATATCGCGGATTCACAGTGCCGGTCCCTTTTGTCAGCCAATGGATCTTTGTACGGTCTGGTGCCAAAGGAGTGTCCGGTGTATATCCATGCACTGATCTTTCACTCCTTCATTCAAAGTGCCTGGAAATTCAAGCACTCGAGTATGGATTTGGTGAAGGCCCTGGTCAAGCGTATTAAACAATCCGGGGGGACGGTCCGCTGCTCCGCCGAGGTTTGTGAGGTGCTCTCCTCCCAGGGCAAGGCCCAGGCCGTCCGTCTGACTAATGGAGACGTGATTTCCGCAGAGGGGTTTATTGCCACGGTCCACCCTAAAACCATGTTAACCTGGATGAGGGAAAAAGCAGTGCGTCCAATTTACCGGAAGCGCGTGTCCGGTCTTTCGGAAACAATCGCTTCCAGTTGTCTTTATCTTGTGGTCAGGGAAGATGCTGCGTTTGCGCCGGATAGAAATTATTTTATTCATCAATCATGGGATATGGCATCCCAATATTCTTTGGGTGGGCAGGGAATGCATGCACCGCATACACTTTTTGTAACATCTTCAGGAGCATCGCAAAATGGCTATCGGGCGGTTACAATTATTTTTCCGGACAATTGGGAACGGTGGGCCGATTGGCGGAACAGCTCCCGGGGCAGTCGTCCCAAAGCCTATCAGGAACAAAAAGCGGCATTGGCCCAGGCTGTGCTTGACCGCATGGAGCAACTTTCTCCCGGCTTCAAGGACAAAATTGTTTATCATGAGATATCTACGCCGCTGACGCTCCGTGATTATACCGGCACCCAGGAGGGCAGTACCTATGGGATTAAAAAACCCTGGCAGCAATTGCGCGAAGCCACGCTTTCGGTACGCACCCGGTTGGGGAATTTTTATCTGGCAGGTCAGAGCATTGTACTCCCCGGTGTTTTGGGAGTTTGTATTTCTGCGGTTGCGGCATCCGGTGCTTTGGCAGGATTTGAAAAAATCATGAAATGCGTGGGAGTGAAAAAATGAGACGTGTTGTTATTACCGGGAGAGGCGTGGTGTCGCCTTTTGGTGCGGGCGTGACACCGCTTTTGGAAGCATTGCAAACCGGGAAAATCGGAGTGTGTCTACAACCGGCATGGCATTCCATTCAGGGGATGCACGTTTCCATTGCAGCGCCGGTACCCCAATTGAATGAAAAGATAATTCCCCGGCCGATACGGCGGACCATGGGGCGGGTTTCCATTCTCGCAAGCTTGGCAAGTCGTGCCGCCTTAGAGGATGCGCGGCTGGATATCGCGGCAATGGATCAAACCCGCATCGGATTGTATATGGGGTCTACCACCGGGAGCTTGGCGGCTTCGGAAGATTTTTTTTCACGCTTTGTACAACAAGGCATGGAGCAGACGCCGGGCACCGAGTTTATGAAAATCATGAGTCATACCACTGCGGTGAATGTCGCGCTCTATTTGGGAATTCGCGGCCGGGTGGAATCACTCTCAGCAGCCTGTGCCACAGCGTCTCAGACCATCGGCGCAGGATTTGAAGCGATCCGCTACGGCATATTGGATACTGTAATTGCCGGGGGTGCGGAAGAATTGCATCCCACAACCGCCGGCACGTTCGATATCCTGGCGGCAGCATCGCGTCAGGGTGATCCGGAAAAAGCTCCCCGGCTTTTCGATCAGGCGCGCGACGGGTTGGTTTTGGGAGAGGGTGCCGGGGTTTTGGTACTGGAAGAACGGGAACAGGCACGCAGGCGCGGGGCAACGATTTTCGGAGAAGTGAAAGGCTATGCCTCGGTGTGTTCCGCGGATCACATGACCGCCCCCAGTGCAGACGCCATGCAGGACTGTATGCAGCAAGCCATGCGCTCGGCCGAGGTGGCACCCATAAAAATAAGCGCAGTCAATGCTCATGCTACGGGGACACTTTTGGGAGATGCGTCAGAGGCAAGCGCGTTGCAGAGCCTTTTTGACGACAAAGTCGCGGTGACCGCGTTTAAAGGATCGACCGCGCATACTTTGGCTGCTGCCGGCGGGATCGAGAGTATTGGTGTGTTGGGAATGATGGAGGCCGGACAATTGTGGCCGATTCGCCGGTTGGATACACCGCTGGCAGAGGGTCGGGAGCTTGATTTTGTACGCACACCCCGGGATTGGGAACCGGGTTATGTGATGAAAAACAGTTTTGCTTTTGGCGGGATCAATGTCAGCCTGGTTTTAGCACCGCCGGAAGAATAAAATAAGTGCGTTGTCATCGTGGCAACAGAGTGCGTGTGTTGAGAATGAATAGGGGGCTATCTTACAAAAATCATATTTTTAACATTCAAAAGCAAAAAGACCGCAATTTTTCCGGGGCAGCTGCTTGGCGGACATCTATTTTTCAATTTTATGTGTTGCCTCGTCTGTTAAAAATATAATTTTTGTAAGATAGATGTTTGACCGGCAGGTATTTGAGAAATTATTTTTATCCCGCTCCGCAGAACACCCCGGGCTTGCCCGGGGATGAATGCGTCAAATGCTTCGCGGGATGTCGCCTGCCAAATGAGAGTGCGACGCAAGGTCGAAAGGGTACCACGGGCTTGCCCGTGGGGCTCCATAAGAAGGGCGGCACGATGAAAAAGAAAATTGGTATTGGTATGCTCCTGATTGCAATCAGTATAACCTGGTTTTTGGTGCAGGGGATTGAGCTGATTTGCAGTGCGCCGATGCCGGTGGTGGACCAGGCACTGTGCGTTGCCATCCGGGATGCTGAGATTGTCGAACAAGACGGGATGCGCCGGGTGGGTAAAAATTACGCGTTTACACGTCAGGGCGTGGATGCCTGCCATCTGGAAGGCCTGCCCGAAGGCCGCGGCGCAGCCATGGCGCGTTTGTATACTGAAGAATTTGCCGCAATGGAGCGTTCGCTGATTGAGACCGTGGAAACTTTTATCCCTTATGCGGCAGTGCGCTGGTTGATGGCGCGTCTGGTGGGAATTCGCAACCGCGGCCTGGATCGCTTCGTGCCGCCGGCCGTGCAGGCGGAGCTGGCAGGATTGGTGCTGGCATCCCGAGACAACTATCCGCAATACGGTGATTATTTTAACCGGCTGCTCAACTATCTGGCAGCGCATGATATTTCCCATGCCTATATGGATTACATGTTTATGGCGTGTACTGCGTTTGGTTTGAGCGCGGAGATGACAGCAGCCAATGCCCCGCTTATGGCGCGGAATTTTGATTTTGAGGCAGGCACAGCCTTTGATGAACACAAATTGGTGATGGTGATTCAGCCGGAAGCGGGATTGCGTTTTCTCTCGATAGCCTGGCCAGGCATGGTGGGTGTGGTATCCGGCCTCAATGAGGCGGGTATTGGCGTGGTCTTGCTGGCCGGGCACAGCAGCGATAAAGCCAAACTTGGAATGCCGGTCTCGGTCGTGGCGCGTCAGGTTCTGACAAAGGCGGAAACCCTTGATCAGGCCATTGCGGTCATCACAGAGGAAAAAGTATTTATCTCAGAATCTTTTTTAATCGGATCCGGACAGGAAAATAGTTTTGTGGTTGTTGAAAAAACACCGCAGCGTACCATCGTACGGAAAATGAAAAATGGGCGGATCAAGGTTGCCAACCATTTTCTCTCATCCGAATACACCGGCGATCAAGCCAATCGTGATTATCAAAAAGAGGGGACCTCAATTGCACGGCTTTCCCGTCTGACCCAATTACTTGACCGGTTGGGGGAGAAAATAACAGTATCTATGTGCGTGGATATTTTGCGCGATCGTCTGGCATTGGATGATGGGCCGCTCGGGCTGGGAAACCGGTCAGCCATTAATCCGTTGATTGCCTCGCACAGCATGGTGTTTGACCTGAAGAACCGGATTGCCTGGGTGAGCGCGACGCCGCATCAATTGGGACGCTTTGTGCCGTTTGCTTTAGATGCGTTTTATGAAAAACCGGCAGTAGCGACGATTGTTGCCGATGATCTGCTGGTCTCCGGGAAATACGCAATCTATCAGACCTATACCCGGGAACTGGAAAAAGCGAAACAAGCGTTGAAGCAAAAAGCATTTCAATCCGTACTGGATATTTGTGAGCGTAGTCGCAGTTTAAATCCCGACGATTATCAGGTATATTATTTATCCGCCCAAGCATTGCAGGCTTTGGATAAAAAATCCGCAGCACTATCGGCCTATCAAAAAGCACTGGCTTTAAAGCCGGCTTTTTTTGGGGAGCGTGAGGACATGGAAACAGAGATCAAAGCATTGCGCGAGGTGACGCATGAATGAGGGAGTCAAAGCGCGTGTCCTGATTACCGGCGCATCGCGTGGCATTGGTGCAGCCTGTGCCAAACGGTTGGCCCGGGCCGGTTATCATATTGTGATGAATTTCAGGGAAAACCAGGCCAAGGCCCAGGCAGTACAAGCCGGGATTGTTCAGGCCGGCGGCAGCGCGGAATTACTGCCGTTTGATGTGAGTGACCGCGAGGCTTGTTTGTCCGCGATCACTCAATGGGTGGAGAAAAACGGCGCCTTGCATGCCATGGTACTCAATGCCGGGATGCATGCCGATGCCCCTTTGGCCATGATGCTGCCCGAGGAATGGGAAAAAATTATCGGGGTGAACCTCAATAGTTTTTACAATGTTGTCAAACCGGCATTAAAAGAAATGCTGCTGGCCCGGCGCGGGACCATTGTGGCTGTGACCAGTGTCTCGGGATTGTCCGGCATGGCCGGACAGGTGAATTATGCCGCAGCCAAAGCGGGGATCATCGGTGCGGTCAAGGCGCTGGCCAAAGAAGTCGGCAAACGCAAGATTCGTGTCAACGCAGTGGCGCCCGGTTTCATTGAGACCGATATGATCGCCGGGATACCGATGGACAAAGTATTGCCCATGATTCCTTTGGGGCGTGTTGGGAAGGCAGACGAAGTTGCAGCGGCTATTGAATTTTTTCTTTCCGACCAGGCAGCCTATATTACCGGTCAGGTACTCTCAATGAACGGAGGCATTCTCATTTGAGTTCGCAGGCGCATGGTCATACAGTTGTCATCACCGGGTTGGGGATTATTTCCTGTCTGGGAAACAATATCGATGAAGTTACAAAATCACTGCTCATCCAGCGCAGTGGTATTGTTTTTGATCCGGCGCGAAAAAAGGCGGGATTTCGCAGCGCGTTAACCGGCGTGATTCGTGATTTTGATCCCAAAACTTTTGGTGTGGGGCGGCGTATGGCCAACACCATGGCCGAGCCTACGCTCTATGCGTATGCAGCCGCGCAGCAGGCTTTGCAACAGTCCGGTTTGGATGCGGAGATGCTGGCGGAAAAAGAAACCGGTATTATCATGGGAAATGACAGCAGTGCCCGGGCAAGTGTTGAGGCCTGGGACATGATGAAGTCGGCCGGTGAAACCAAAGCAATCGGAGCGGGCAGTATTTTTAGGATTATGAATTCCACGGTTAGTATGAATTTGGCCACGCACTTAAAAATTAAAGGCGCCAACTGGACCTTGTCAGCTGCCTGTGCGTCCGGAGCTCATGCGATCGGACAATCTGCGATGCTGATTGCAGCCGGACAGCAGGAAATCATGCTCTGCGGCGGTGCCCAGGAAGTTAATATGCATTGCATGGCTTCCTTTGATGCGCTGAATGCTTTTTCGACCTGCGAGCAGGAACCGGAAAAAGCGTCCCGCCCTTTTGACCGGCACCGCGATGGTTTGGTGCCCAGTGGCGGCGCGGCAGTAATTGTTTTAGAATCAGAAGCCCATGCCAGGCAGCGGGGTGCCGTAATTCTCGGCACTATTGCAGGGTATGGTTTTTCATCAGATGGACATCACCTTTCCTTGCCCGATGTGCCGGGCAGCGTGCGCGCCATGCAAAAAGCGCTCCTGCAGGCAGGTATTGAACCTAAGAAAATTGACTATATTAATGCACATGCCACGTCAACTTTGTCGGGAGATGCTGCCGAGGCAAAGGCGATTACACAGGTATTTAAGACTTGCCCGCCGGTTTCGTCTACCAAAGGCATCACCGGACATGAGTGCTGGATGGCTGGTGCCAGTGAGGTGGTATATTGCACACTCATGGCGCAGGCAGGCTTCATGCCCGTGAATGTTAATTATGAAGCAGGCGACGAAGACACGGACAAACTGAATATTATCCAACAGCGGATTGATCGAAAACCGCGTGCAGTTCTCTCTAACTCGTTTGGGTTTGGCGGCACCAATGCATCATTGGTGCTGAAATACTAGAATTGCAGGAGCTTGCCGCCTCGATGAAAAATTTGATTGCAAGGCCTGTCTACTGGTATGCTAGAATGCAGCCTGCAATGTAACCTTTTGGAGCGTCCATACGTACCACTAATAGAAGGGTGGTTAAGGCACCAATGTTCAGGGCATTTTTATTTAGGGGAATAACAAATAAAAAAAGGGGAGGAAGAAAAAATGCGATACCGTTATCTGGTCAGTGCAATTGCTTTGGTTATGCTGGTTTCAACTAATCTTTTCGCGTATAGCGAAAGATTTGAGGGGTACACGTTTAAAGCGCATGTTGTCAAATCCAACCACCGCCATTATCAGGAGTTTAAAAAAGCGAATAAGGTCATGCTCAAAGTAAGGCCGAATGAGGAATATTCCATTGTGATCCACAATCCCTTGCCAGTGAGAGCTGCTGTGGCCGTATCAATTGACGGGCTTAATTCGATTGATGGTAAGCGTACCTCTCCCCGAAAGGCACAAAAATGGATGATTGCGCCGAATTCGTCTATTACTGTTTCCGGTTGGCAGACCAGTAAAAAAACCTTGCGGAAATTTTTGTTTACCCAAGATACCGCAGCCTATGCTCAGTGGAAGGAAGACCGGGAAGGAAAATCTTATAGTAAAAATATGGGCGTGATCGGTGTTGCCTGGTTTTGGAACAGCCAGGAGCTGGACCGGGCCCTTCATCCACCTCAGCCGTTTTTATCAGAGACAGCAAAGCGGTCACAGATGGCAGATGCTGCCAGTGGCGCAAGGCCATCAAGCAGACGCAAGGAAAAATCCGCCTCGCGGGCCGGGACGGGTATGGGCCAGGAGAAGCAGCATCATGTCACCGAAGTGGAGTTCAATGCCAATGCCGGTATGTTCCGTGTGAAAAATGTCATGAAAATCTTTTATGAATTTGCCAAAGAACCGCCGGTGCCCCAGCCGTTCATTGATGAAGAAAGAGATACCATCCGTTTTGCACCGGAAATGCCGAAATAATACACGTTCGGCATTGACATAAAAGTACACAGCACATCAACGCCTCCTTCTGGATAAAAGAAGGAGGCGTTTTTTGTAATAGGGCTATCGTGCCAACGCGAACATAATGGGACCCTTGAGTTAATAAGTGCACTTGGCACCAAAAATATAAATTATCTTGTAACAAATTACCTGGAAATCAGTCTCAATAAGTAGACCATCTTTAGGGAGAAACCATGCTGGAAAAAGAACCACTCATCCCCAAACACGGAGGGTATCGAAAATTGAAAAGCTTTCAGGTTGCTCAACTTGTATATGATATTACCACACGATTTTGTGACCGCTACATCAGTCGGTTTAGCCGGACACGTGATCAGATGATACAAGCGGCCAGAAGTGGAGTTCAAAATATTGCGGAAGGTTCGCAGGCCTCGGGAACTTCCAAAAAAACCGAACTCAAGCTTACCAATGTTGCCCGAGCCAGTTTGGAAGAATTACGCTTGGATTATGAGGACTTTTTACGGCAGCGTGGTATGGTGTTTTGGGACAGGAACGATCCCCGGAGGCAGGAATTGATCAATGCCCGGTGTACAACCGCAGACGAGGTGGCATATTGGGTGAAAATTTGGACAAAGAGTGGACTTTATGGACAAGGTGGACAAATGCCAAGTCAATCAAAAATCACGTCCATACAGTCCACAACGTCCAGCTGGTCGGAATATTCTGCTAATGCAGTATTGGTCTTGATCGCAGTGGCTTGCAGCCTCCTCGACCGTCAGATCACCGCACTTGCTCAATCTTTTGAAGAACAGGGTGGATTCACCGAGAGGTTATATCGTGTTCGCTCACAAAATCGGCGACAGACAAGACCATAGGATGTTTTTTAAATTGGATTTGATCTTCTCCCCGGTATTCTTCGGGTAAGCCTGTGGATTTTTATCCGAATAAATTTTTTGGAAATGATGGAGCGTGTTAGAGGGTATTCCAACAAAAATATAATTATAATTGTACAGGAGGAAGCATGAACAAGCATTCACTGGCTTTTTTTGAAAATCATAAAATCCGCCGACAATTTGATGAAAAGACTGAGACTTGGTATTTTTCGGTGGTGGATATTATACAAGTGCTGATCCAATAACCGGACTATCAGACTGCCCGCAAATACTGGAATAAGCTCAAAGAGAGATTAAAAGCAGAAGGAAGTGAACTGGTGACAAAATGTCACCAGTTGAAAATGATTGCCGAGGATGGAAAGATGAGGCTGACGGATACTGCTAATCCGGAAACACTCTTGCGCCTGATTCAATCTGTGCCCAGTCCCAAAGCAGAACCAATTAAATTATGGCTGGCCAAAGTCGGATATGAGCGCTTTGTGCCTTTACCCCTGGGTTGGTTTTGCCTTTCTCCGTGTCCTCAGTGAGCTCCGCTATGTGCTGGGATTCAATAATAAGTAAATAGAAAGAGCAGTATGGTGAATGCTTTTAAAAAAGCAAAAAAATTTTACCACGGTGTTCACGGTGACCACGGGGAAATCAACTGCTTAAATCTTCTGTAGGGTTAAACGCAGAAAATAGGATCATTGGTTTTTCTGCCTTTGTGATTTTATCCTAACAAGCTTTCTCCGTGTTCACCGTGCCTCCGTGGTGAATGCTTTTAAAAAAGTAAAAAATCTTACCACGGTGTTCACGGTGACCACGGGGAAATCAACTGCTTAAATCTTCTGTAGGGTTAAACGCAGAAAATAGGATCATTGGTTTTTCTGCCTTTATGATTTTATCCTAACAAGCCTTTCTCCGTGTCCTCCGTGATCTCCGTGGTGAACG
>JAIORK010000065.1 GCA_021108215.1 bacterium
CCTCTCGTTTCCCGATTGCTTCAACTCCATTCTAACCTTTCCTCCTGATTGGAGGTCCGACATTATTTATACCCTTACATGATGGTGTGTCAAAAAATAGTATTGTGCTCGATACGGACATCCTGTCTAAAAATCCGGATGTAACAAAGCAGGGCGTGATAAATCACGCCCTGCTAATTATTTGCTTTTTAAGAAAAACCAGGTATACTTAATAAAAATTTTTATAAAGGAATGCAACGTATGTCAATCTCCAGGTTTGCCATGACCATGACCGCCTTACCGCTAAAAGCGCATTTGCCGTTTTTGGCCAAAGGCATTGTCATGTCCATGGGTGATAAGGGACTCTGGCGAATTTGCCTGACCCGAAATAACCTGGAGAGAGAGAACACCTGAATTGCAGTAAATCAAACGATTTTAAAAAGGGTAGCCGTCTTTCCAGGTGAAAGCACAGCTACCCTTTTTTTATTTTAGAATGTCTGGAGTGATTTGTATGAGAAAGTCTGGATTGATTTATTTACTAACCATTTATATTGTCTGGGGAAGCACCTATCTCGCCATGCGCGTTGGTATCGCGCCCGGGAGTGGCTTCACCGTATTTTTTTTTGGGGCGGCTCGTTGTTTAATTGCCTGTATATTGTTAGTCGGTTTGGCAGCGCTAACTTCAGGATTTGTTTTTCCCAAGCCTAAGGAATTTGCCAAACTGGCAGGGACCGGTTTGGCCATGTGGATCGGGGCCCATGGGTTGGTACTCTGGTCCGAGCAGTATGTAGCTTCCGGATTTGCTGCGGTAGCAGTTAGTGCGGTGCCTCTGTGGGTCTTGATCATCAGTATGATTTTGGATAAGGCTCTGCCACGAATCAGCCATGTCCTTTACATCGGTATCGGGTTTGTCGGTGTGGGTGTGCTTATGTTTCCCGAGTTGCAGTCCCAGCGGATCGGTAGTGTCCTGGCACTGGTTTACCTGGTGGCCGCGACTGTGGTTTGGGCTGCTTGTGCGGTCTATCTGAAAAGGAAACCGATCCGTTTGCCGGCTTTTACTATTTCCGCCTGGCAGCATCTTTTTGGCGGATTGGGTTTCTTATTGATTGGGATACTTAGGCAAGAGCCGGTTCCTGCACCCACAAACGAGGCGATGGCAGCACTCGTTTTCTTGGTGATCTTCGGTTCAATCATTGCCTTTACCTCGTATATCAAGGTGCTGACGCTTTTGCCGACTGAGTTGGTCACCACCAATACCTATGTGAATCCAGTGATTGCGGTTTTCTTGGGATGGCTGATCCTGGATGAGGTAATCACTCTCTGGACCGTTCTGGCAATTGGATTGGTCGTTTTTTCTATTGCCGGTATAATGAGGAATAATCGAATTTAAAGACTTGGGAGACAGGGCATTCCGTTCCAACCGGGATGAAAACTAGGGACGTTGATTCTTAAGCTATTTTGATTTTCGGACGCATTCTCAGAAGTAACGTCCTCCTTTGTCATCAACCGTACGCTGGTGCGTTGTGAACAGGAGAGGGCAAAGGGTGAATGAGTGTGCAGCGGGATAACCCTTTCGTTCCTGTTTGCTGTTTGTTCGCGCAAAGAAAATCTGATCAAAGGGTTAAGCACTGATTTTATTTTCGATTCTTTTCAGCGTGAGACGCTACTGATTTTTTATAGGTAAGGCCCAGATATAATATGGTTTCCGCTCCGTTTTGAGTAGCAACCTTAATTGTTTGACCGCCATAATTTCTTTCAAAGCCCGGAATAACGGCAGTGGTGTCATCTTGGGGAAGCAACGGCTGATTATTCCACAGCAGAAACCCATTTCGCATTGCCAATTCCGGCTGAAATGCGGAATACGTTTTATCCAAACATTTATATTTGCCTAACCGTTTTTTCCAAGCATCGGAAATATGAACTTTATTAATTTTCTTTCCTATAATTGCTTTATTTCCCTCTTTCTGATCTAAGTGATAGATATATATTTCATTGTTCCATTCCTTGATGCCGATTTGATAATTGTTAATCACATACGGAAATATTCCCAAAACATTAAACTGTAGTGAAAATAATCCCTCCGGGTGAGCTACCAGGTTCAATTTTTTGTTACGTATTCTGCATTGCAACCTGTTGTTTTTATTGATGATTTTTACATGCCCACTGTCCATCACCGTATATTCGCCGGTGTATTTCTCCAACTCACCTGGGGATAATTTAATTCCAGCAGGCTTTTTTAGCTTGGTTGGGGGAGGCGTTTTGCCGGTTTTAATCTCGTGCGCCAATTGAAGTGTTGCTTCAGCAATTTTTCTATTGATGACTGCTCCGGTGCTGGAATTACTAAGTACAATAACCCCCAATTTTTGTTTAGGCATGATAGCCAAAATACTATGAAAATACCGGGTTCCGCCGGTATGCCAGACTACTTTCCCGGCATAGTCCAAGTTCGGCCAGCTTAAAAACCAGTTCAATCCCAGGTGATAATCGAGATCCAACTTTACCTGCAGATTTTGAGGGGTGAACATCTCCCGCAGACTGTCTTGTTTTAAGATGACGTCATCACCATTTCTTCCCCCCGCATGTATCATTTTTATGAATTTGCACATGTCATGAATAGTGGAATAGATACTGCCGGACGGCACCACCCGGTCCCAAAATTCCTCGGTTTGAGGTTTTCCATGATCGTATCCTTGGGCTAATTTTTCTTTAATATGCTCATTTTTAAAATATGAAGTATCGCTCATGTGCAAGGGTTCAAATATATTTGCTTGCATATAATCATTAAAATCCGTCTTGCTGCGGCTTTGCAGCAAAAGCCCTAAAAGCTCGACAGCTAAGTTTGAATAGCTGTATATATAGTTAACCGGAAATGAGGCATGTATATTTTTCAAATCATCCAGGATGGTTTCCAGTGATTTGTTTTTGTCCTGATTTTTTAAGAACATGTCACCTGCGGGCAATCCGGAGTGGTGGGTCATTAAGGAGCGAACGGTTATGGGATTCGAATAATTGTTGATTACGTTAAAGTCAGGAAGATAGGTTTTTATAGGGTTATCGAGCTCAATCTGATTTTGTTCCACCAACTGCATCAGGCCCACAGCTGTAATCACTTTGGAAACAGAACCGATTTTAAAAACAGTTTCCGGTCCCGCCAATTTCCCGGTTTTTTCATCCGCATACCCAAAGCCTTTAGCCCAAATAATTTTTTGATCATCCACCAGTCCTATGCTTAATCCTTTTACCTGATGTTCGCGCATTTCTTTTTCAATCAACCATGACAAATGTTTTTTAAAATAGGTGTAATCATGGAGTGTCAACACCGTTGGTCTAATTGGTGTCTGAGTGCATCCGGATGCCATAATTAACCATCCGGATATCGCCACCCAACAAAATATTCTGTTGCTTTTCCCGGCCATAATTTCAGCTCCTTTAATTTTAAACTATGATACTTTGGATACAAATAATTTGAAAATGCTTTCCCCTTATAGTTGCATAAGAAGTCCCGAGAAATAAATGGTATAATAAGAACGTAAATGTATTTACCGGTGTTGAATTCCCCGGAGGAATAATCATTCGCCCCCATAATGAATAAAAAGCGAGGATGAAATGACGCGCAACTTTTTTACAAACATGATTATTTTGAGTTTGCTGGGTTTGGTTGTAGCCGCACAGGCAAATACGATTACAGCGGATACCGATACAATTATGGCGCAGGTGAAACAACGGGCTGAGGAAGTTGCGGCCCAAGCCAAGATGCTGACCTATGTTGCGGATTCGAAGACCGAGGTAAAAAAGAAGGACGGCAAGTTGGAGCGCCTGGTGGAGAGCCGGAGAAAGGTGACCTATACGCCGCCGGGAAAGGTTGCGATGATATTTGAGAGTATACGCATTGATGGCCGCGACTTGGATCAGGAAGAGATGAACAAGGAATTGAAGAAAAGCCGGAGAGAAGACGGGCTATCGCCTTTTGTCTTGAGTGAAATGTCCAAATATGCCTTTACCGTGCTTGGCGAGAAAATTTTTGAGGATCTTCCTGTGTGGGAAATAGCTTTCAAACCTTTGCAGCCGGCTAAAGGCTTGACCATCGGAACGGCTTACCTTGATCAAGCCACCTATGATGCGGTGTGGATGACATTTTCACCTGCGAAACCGCCCGGCATGGTGAAGGAGATGAAAGCGGAAATGTTTTATCAAAAAGTCAATGATTTCTGGGTGCCCAGCCGATTTACCATGCATATGCGGATCAATGTGACTTTTATTTTTACTTTGGCGGATAAGCTGATTGATATCGAGGAGAACTACTCAGAGCACAAAATAACGTTCCACTGATGGGTGCCGGAGTTTTGCGCCAGGCCAAGTCTGGACAAAGGGAATGAGGTGGGAAGT
>JAIORK010000066.1 GCA_021108215.1 bacterium
GGATGCGGGCCAGTAATTCGTCGAAATAATTGCCGCCGCCGTTTTGTTTCAGGCGCTCGTCGTCCATGGCAAAGCCTTTGATGATGTATTCGCGCAGCCGCTGGGTAGCCCAGATGCGAAACTGTGTGCCACGGTGGGATTTCACCCGGTAGCCAACGGAAATGATGACATCGAGGTTGAAGTAATCAACCTGATAGCTTTTGCCGTCAACGGCAGTTGTTGCAAATTTTGCAACAACTGATTCTCGCACCAGTTCGCCTTCATCAAAAATGTTCTTGATATGCCTGGAAATGACTGATTTGTCCCGCTGGAAGAGCTCTGCCAGCCGGTTGAGTGAAAGCCAGCAGGTCTCACCACGGAATGCCACTTCCAACCGAGTCTGCCCGTCCTCGGTCTGGTAGAGGAGTATATCGGCAGGTTCGGGTGGGTTTTTGTCCGGGATCATAAGCGTGCAACCTCCGTGTCGTTCAGCAGGGGGGTGACGCGCTTCTTGCCCGTGAGCAGGTCCTTCATCAGACCGGCCTGCATTCTAATCCCGTCGAATTCGACGGGTTTAAAATCGGGATTGTCGAGCTGTTCCCAAATACCCGGAAATTCTATGGTGTTACGGTTTCTGAGCCAATTCCGCACAAGGTCGTCCGTACACTCGGCGTTCTTATAGCGAGTAATATCTGTGATGCAAATGTAGTCATCCTCCTTCTGGGAAAGCACGGTGATGGCGGCGCCCTTTACTTCGATGGTGGTTTTTTTGTTTTTGTTCATTTCATACATCCCCCATTTTCTGTTTTTCCAGGAGGTCACGCCCTTTTTCAGTCACCCGGTACTTCTGTTTACTGCTACTCGGCTTATCGGGAACTGTCATTTCCAAAAACCCTGCCTTAATAAGTGGATTAAGAACCTGATTCCTGAACTTGGTGCGGTCTGTCCTTCCCGCAATTTCCATAAGTTCGGTTATTCCAGTATCAATCAGGCACTTATCCAACATTTCAACCTGGTGCCAACTTAGTGCCAACTTAGTGCCAGTGGGCATATTGGATGACACATTGGATGCATTTTCAGGAGATGCGCCAGACGTCATTTGAGTTGTGTGAGTCATTTTTGAGTCATTTGCCGGTGTTTTGATGTGTGAGTCACTTGAGTCATGAATGAGTCGTTTAGAGCCGAGGATGTAGTGGACGCTTCGCGCCGTGCCTTTGCGAATGAAAACACCTTTAGCTACCAGTTCAGCCAGATCGCGGATAGCAGTTGGGCGACTGGTCGAAACGGCCTGTTGATATACGGAGTTGGTAATAACTCCCTTTGTCTTGACTACGGCTACAGCTTTCCGCTGACGCTCGTTCAATTCCAATGATGCCATCACTTGTTCTGTTAGCCAGTCTCGCCATATCGTCACCCCAAACTCGCCCGGTTGTTGCCCGCTGAAACTTGGCTCCGGCAACTCATGCTTTACGCTTTCACGGATCATCATAAGCGTGCCGGTTCCATATTTCTCGATGTAGTGTGCAAGGTATAGAACTTCCGCGACACGAGGGTTTCGCAAGATAGAGCGGTGTGGCTTGCACAGGCTCTCCGGTGTAAGCGGCGGCAACAACTCGCCCGGATTCCACACCTCCACGCGGTCGGCGAATACCGACACCTGCACAACGGCAGCCGAGGCGTAGTCGCGATGTGCTACGGCATTGACGATTGCCTCTGCGATCACATCCTCCGTTAATTCGTATCGGACAGGCGCCTGTGGACCTTCGGCACGCGTTCCGACAGAACGGTTGACCTTGGACAGCACAAAGTCCACAGCCTGGTCAATCTGCTCTAACAAATTGCCTTTGAATATCCGGTAGAAGGGAGCAGGACGCTGGATTTGCGTACCGTGAAAGTGCATGCACCGGATCTCTGCATGTGGCATAAACTTCTGCGGGTTACGGCCAAATAGCAAAATAGCGGCATTCGATACCTTACCATCTGCAAGCAAGTGCAGATGAGTCAGAACATCAGGTATGGGTGTTCCCTGTGTCAGCGCGAACTGCCGCTCACTGCGTGCTCGGCCAACAAAAACTGCTACTGATCGATCATCTATGTCAGTCAAGGAGGCGTCATCACACCACCGCCCCTCATATGGCCGAGTCTGGATCATGCCCTGACGCTCAAGATATTCCACCAAACTTGCATACAAAGCCGTAGTCAATTCCGCCACATCGGTAAACCGTCGCCTGATCAATTGCCCACCGGCTTTATGGATCAGCGCCATCATTTTTGGATCCCGCCCGCCATCTTCCGTGCCCTTGACGAAAATCAATCGTGTTTTGCCACATGCAGTGGCATGATCAAATTCGCGCTCGGTTGGCGAGAGACATGTCGAATCAGTGCTGCCATATTCGTTCCCCAAGATTCCCATATAGATTGAGCAGCGCCCCACTTCTTCGAGATATACATCATCAGTGCGTCGGTCAGAAGCAGGCAAATCTTCAAACAGGAAGACATCAAAGAATTGATGAAGCAACGCATCCCTGCGAACATAATCACGGATAACACGGCGTTCCTCTGCAAACTCTTTTTGCACACTGCTGATAAAGATGCGAATCGGTCTCATACTTTCGCTCCCAGATACCCAAAGCCGCCCAAAAAGCCATCTGGAATTTTCAGGGTCCTGGTTCGTTCACTTTTGCCACACAGAATATCGGCGGACTTTAACAGGAAGTTTTCGAGTGGGAAGAGCGTGATTTTTTCAGTGTCCAATATTTATTCCTCTTACAGGATGTATTTTTATAATGGTGGAACAAAGTAGATATCGTTTATAATGAATTAAAAAGCTTTTTATAGTTTCTACCTGGCTCAGTTTTTAACAATTTCAATAGGTATAGGGGCTGTCTAGGAATTATTATCAGTATTGTTGTTAGACAGCCTCTTGGATTTGAAGTGGATACGATAAAACCATTAAATACAATCACATATATCGGGGAAACACCATACATATAGTTAAAGGAAGTAGA
>JAIORK010000067.1 GCA_021108215.1 bacterium
GATACGCTGCTCAAAAAGCCACGGAAGGACTTGGTGACATTAGTCACGTTAGTAAATAGAGATGCGGTAACTTGTCCGCGCTTGTCCTGTAGGGGAGATTTATGAATCGCCCCTACAGAATAAATCTGTTGCATTTCTTTATTCTTGTTATTTTTCAATAATTATATTATAACTAATTTTGTTAAATAATCATTGATTGAGGTGATTGTCTTGAAAAAAATAATGTTTTTTATCTTTGGGATGATATTAATTTCTGCTTCTTCGTATGCAGCGGATAATTATCTGTTTGACGCCGTGAGTAATACAGAGACGGCCGGAAGTGTTTTTACAGTAGATGTTTATGCACGTACTGGTGGGGGGACTGATACGGGTTACAATGGCACTGGGATTGTAACTGCATCTCATCCTACTTACGGTTCAGTGAATGTTACGCCGAGTAGTATTGACTTTGTTAGCGGGATAATTAATAACGTTGATTTTGTGGTGGAAGTTGCGGGTGATATTGAATTTACGGTAACAGACTCGGTTGTACCGGCGATTACAAGCTGGGCAGGACATGCTCATATTAATCCCAAGAGTATGCACCACTATCTGATGCTTCTGCATCAATCGCCGGATGTAATGCAGATTCAATTGCCAGGTACTTCTGGAGATGGTTATAGTCCTGTGCTTCCGACAGTAACAGCAGGTATTCCGTGTGCAATTTCAATTGTAGCAGTAGATGATTTAAATAATACTATTCCAATGGCAATCACGGTTACCGTAAATGATTGGTTTTCTGAACCGAATTGGTCGGAAACGAAATCATCAAGCAATGGAATTGCTGGTTATTTATGGATTCCAAATCCTACTGGGGATGGCCAGTATAGTTTTAATACGACGCTTACACCTACATTTAGTCTTAATGGGAGTGGAACTGTAAAAATTGATATTCCAGATACATTTTATATGTGGGTGGATGTGCCGACTAGTATCTATGCTGGAGTGCCGTTTTCTATGACATTGACTGCTTCGAGTTCGATTACAGCCAAAGAACCTTCTCCCGGCGCGAGTGGATATTATTTCAGGCTTGATCCGCTATTGCCGGACAATTCCGCAGGGCACGGTACGCTGACTCCCACGAATATGACAATCGATTCCAGTGGATACAAACAAAGTATGTTTACGTATACGACAGCAGAATATTTTAAATTTGATCCGGTAAGAATTACACCGACTGATGGAAAAACAATTGAGATTGCTTCATCCCCGTTGATTAATGTGATGGCAGGGGCACCGACGCAGATTTCGGTTGAAGTTTCGCCGGTGTCGATCGAAGCCGGGCATACGGCGACCATCTCTGTCACGGTGATGGATGCGTATCAAAATGTGGTGAGCGGTGTGCCGGTACAATTTACCAAGACGGTTGGTTCGGATGATGCGTTTGTCAGTCCGGCCACGGATCAGACCGGGGTCGATGGTATTGCCCGGACAACGTTTACCGGCGGCATCATCAATGAGACTGCGGTGGTGCGCTGCAAAGTAAATGCAATTGAGGCGGATGTGGCTATTGTTGTTTCGGTGGCCCCGCCCTCGGGCGACAAGATGATTAATTATCCCAATCCGCTGAATCCCAATCAGGGAAAGACCTCACTCAACTATTTTTTGAATGAGGAATCGGATGTTGAGATCAGAGTTTTTGACGCTTTTGGCAGGATGGTTTTTTCCCAGGATATAAAAAAAGGCCAGGGCACAGGTGATTTTGTTGGCGCCACGATACCCGGCGGCGCTAATTTCAACTGGGATGGGCGCAATGGCGAGGGACGGATGGTTGCCAATGGGATTTATTTGATAAAAGTAAAAGCAAAGGGTAATAGCGGTACGCAGGAGTTTGAACGACGGGTGGGGGTGTTGAAATGAGCAGGAAGTATTTTATCGCAGGACTCGTCGCGACAGCAATTATAGCGGGCAGTGTGGTCGGGAATCCTGTTTGTACGCAAGCGGCGGAAAGCGGTGATGCCGGTCAGGCAGGCGCTTTTTTAGCGTATGGTGCCGGTGCCCGGGCGATTGGTATGGGCCGGGCTTTTGTCGGGATTGCCGATGATGCCACAGCACTCTATTGGAATCCCGGCGGATTGACCTCCATGAAACGTAATCAGGCCATCTATCAATATGTAAACTTAATTGACGGCAATGCCTATCATTATCTTGGTTACGGCCATATTTTACCTTACATCGGAACCCTGGGTGTTGGAGTGGTGATGCTGGATCAAGGTGAGGCTGAAGGCAGAAACACGTATAATGAGCTGACAGATGGATTTACCAATCGTGAAATTGGAGTTTTACTCGGCTTTGGCTATGATATTAACGCTCGGATTTCCGCAGGCGGCACCTTTAAAATTATTAACCAAAATCTGGCAAATAAAAGCGGGACCGGTTTTGGCATTGATGTGGGTGTTATGTACCGGCCATTGCCTTGGATGAACCTGGGGTTGAATTTTCAGAATCTTCTGGCACCTGCCATCACATTGGTGGAAGAAGCGGAAGCGTATCCAATGAATATGATTTTTGGAATTGGGGCCAAATTTTTCAGGGATATGCTCAAATTGGATTTGGATATTTCCAAAAACATGGAGCAGGACGGATTAAAGCCCCGGTTTGGTTTGGAAGTCAAACCGATTATCAATCTTCAGGATTTGGCTTTCCGCGGGGGGATTGATGATACGGAAATCAGTGCCGGCTTGGGATATGCGTATATGGGTTTTCAGCTTGACTATGCGATCGGTTTTCAGATGAGTGAGACTTTGGAAAATATGCATAAAGTATCGCTGTCGTATGTTTTTGGTGGATTTGTTCTGGAAGTCCACGGCGAACCCGATGTATTCTCACCGGTTGGGATTAATAAAGTCTCTGTGATTAAAATTCAATCTCAGACAAAGTTTCAGATTCGGATTTGGACGTTGGAAATCATCAATGAAGCCGGGGCTTTGGTGAAGAAATATTCCGGCGAAGGATCGCCGCCGGACCATATTGTCTGGGATGGACTGCAGGATAATATGAACCCCATGCCTGATGGGAAATATAAGGTGAGTATTACAATTGAAGATGCTTCCGGTGAGAAGCGGACATCGCCGGATACATTTATCACCATGCAGAGCATTCTTCCTTTGGGTGTGTCGCCGGTTGATTTATTGGAATAATAAAATTTGTATATGAAAAAATGATGGTCAGTAAACTCCGCTCAGGGACCACACGTTATATCGTGCTAGCGCGAATACGATGGGCAGCTTGCCCGGCGGACTTGCCTGGTGCCGGGTAAGTTCATGGATTTTTATCAATGCATTAACTGAAATATTACAAAAATAAGTCGGGTTTTACTTGACGCAGTATTTGTATCTTGCTAGTATCAAAAATAATAGTGGGGATTTTAAAAATACGCTTGAAATTAAATCGTTTTTCTGTGCGCAACAGTATGCGCACACATTAAACACGTAATTTGTGAAATCGAGGGGAGAGCACAGTGGCGCAACAGACGTTTAAACGAAAACAGATTTATATTAATATGGATCTGCAGTTCAAATACTCTCTGGTATTAATTTTTACGATGTTTATTGAAATGATTATTGTAGGTTTGGCAGTGATGTATGTTTTTTCGCAGCCAAAGCCGGATGTGCCGGGGGCCAATATTTACTTTATTTATAGGGTTGTTTTGGCGATCATCATTTTCCTTACGCTCTGTAATATAACTGCGGGTGTTTATTTATCGCATAAAATTGCGGGGCCCCTTTTCAGGTTCGTTATGTGTACGCGCGAGGTTGCCAACGGCAATGTGAAAATAATGGTGAACCTTCGCAAAGGCGATGAGATGAAGGAACTGGAAGCCTCGTTTAATGATATGACCGAACGTATTCGATCGGTGGTTCGGGAGGACCGGCAGCGACTCTCTGATGTTGCTGAAGCGCTTCAAGTGATTGAAACGAATTGCTCTAAGTTGAGTAAGGCTGAAAAAGACAAGGTGACGGAAGAGATTGCGTTTATCCGTGATGCATCCGGAAAAATTACGCAGCATTTTACTGTGTAACAAATTAAAATTTTTTTGGTCGGTAGTTTAGTATAAGGGAAATATTGTGTTTAGTTTTTTAGGAATATACCGAGTATTTTAAAAGGGACCATTCATTATTTTTTTTGATTAAAGGGATAAGAATATGAAGCGACGTGTATTTAATTTTATTTTTTTAGGGGTGTTCTTTCTTGTTTCAATCCCGCCAATCGTGCATGCCGCTACTTTTACTGAAAATTTTCAGACAACCACATACCGGGATGGCGTGACAACGGCTGATTGGAATACGGATGCTGAAAGGGTCCAGCTTGCTTCGAGCTATGTTTTTTCACAACCGACCGGGATTGCCAATTGGGGCGGTCAGATCAACGCAGTGGCCGGAAATGGAACCATCTTTCTGATCGGCGGAGACGGTGCCAAGCTCAACCGTTACAACGGGACTTCAGCAACCAACCTTTCTCCGGATATGTCCGGGTTTGTTGGGAATAATATTCGCGCGATTGCCTGGGGCGGTAATTCCGAATGGTACATTGTCGGCAACAGCGCAAAAATTAATGCTTATAATGGCAGTACTTTTACGGATCTTTCCAATAGCCTGACCGGCTGGGGTTCCAACAATATTTTGACAATAGCCGATGGAAGCGGCACGGAAAATTTCTGGCTTTTTGGCGGCGGTGCGAGCGGCGTGGGAAAGCTTACCAAGTATGACGGCACCACATTTACAAATTTAGAAAGCACAGCTGGTTTTTTTGGAAATACATATACGGTTTACTCGCTTGCCTTTAATGGGACTTATTGGTTGATCGGCGGCAGCCAAGGTCGGCTGTCCCGCTATTCGGGAGGCACGTTTACGGATCTTTCTTTTCTTTTGGATGGTTCGGGTGCCGGGCAGGGTAACTTCGGAAGCAACAATGTCTATGCGATTGACTGGGACAGCACCAATAGTGTCTGGCTGATCGGCGGTTCGGGCGGTAAACTGGCAAGTTACAACGGTTCAACATTTACCGACCGCTCAGCATCGGTTTCAACGTTTAACAATATCTATTCACTCCATCACGATGGAAATTATTGGATGCTGGTCGGGAATGATACGGGCGGGAATACGGAATGTTATTCCTGGGATGGTAGTATTTTTCGAGATCTTTCCAGCAGTCTGGAAAATATGGGGGCCAGCCTGCCGTTTTATTCCATCACGGGAAATGGAACGACCTGGCTGATGGGCGGTGCCCAGGCCAAGGTCAATGATCATACCGGTGGGGCGTCTTCCACAACATTTAATGACCGCTCCAACCGTCTGGCGGATTTTGGGACCAAGGACATTATGGCTTGTGCTTATAACAGTACCAATGGGTACTGGCTGGTGGGTGGCGCGGACAAAGCGCTCAATAGCTATAATGGAACATCCTTTACGGATATTTCGAGTCATCTGGCTGGTTTTGCTGCAACGGATGATGTGCTTTCCGTTGGATACAATGGAACTTATTGGCTTATCGGAGGAACCGGCGGAAAATTTTCACGCTATAACGGGACATCGGGTACGGATTTATCCACGAATCTTGGTTTTGGTTCCAATGCGGTGTATGCCGTCGAATGGAACAGCACCAACAGCGAATGGCTGATTGGCGGCGCAGGGCCGAGCTTGAAGACTTACAATGGTGCCTCGTTTTCTTCGGATCTTTCAAGTTCTATGTCGAGTTTTACCGGGAATATTCGCGCTATTTGTTATTCCGGCGGATGGTATATTATTGGCGGGACGTCCGGCTCCATCAACCGCTATAACCGTACAACATTCAGTAATCTGGCATCCAGTTGGGGCTCGGAGGATGTTTTTGCGATTGATTCAAATGGGAGTGAGTTTTTGGTGGGCGGATCCAATGCGACCTGCAAGCGTTTGATACCTGCGATTTGGTCGTTTTTTACTGTCACACTTTCTAATTTTTCCACATCTGACGTACGTACCATCGGTTACAGCACTGATGAATCTTACTGGTTTATCGGCGGGACTGCCGCCAAATTGAATCGTTATAACGGGACCGTGACGGATGAATCATCCAGCTTGGTAAAGTTCGGCAGTTCCACCATCAACTGTCTGGGTTGGGGAGGGGATTTTTGGCTGCTGGGCGGCAATGATGCCCGCGTGAATAAATATGGTCCTCAGTACGTCTCCCCGGGACGTGCACAGTCCACGACGGTGGTCTCATCGACCAGTTGGTTTATGGAAGCAACCTTGACGGTTGATGAGACTCTTTTTAGCCAGACGATAAATTATTATTTAACTGCGGATGGAACCAATTGGGAAGGGCCGGTTACCTCGGGTGCGAGTTGGGTATTTACGAATACCGGACAGGATTTGCGCTGGCGCGCTGATTTGTCTTCTACTGACATTGAAGTTTCTCCCTGGTTGAATTCTCTACAGATTGATTATGTTGAACCGACCCCGACTGCGACACCCACTTCGACAGCGACGCCCACAGCAACGCATACACCTACAGCGACACCGTCTTATACACCAACGCCGACATATACAGTTTCGCCGACATCCACCATAACCCAGACGGGTACGCCAACGTATACGGCAACCCCGACAGCCACGCCAACAGGGACGCCGACGTTTACCGCCACGCCGACTAGTACGCCAACCTATACCGTAACCCCGACCGCGACGCCGACTGCGACGCCAACCTATACCGCGACGCCGTCAGCCACCTCGACGGTGACACCGACGTTCACCGCCTCGCCGACCACGACGCCGACATTTACAGCTTCGCCGACTGCCACCCGGACATCCACCATTACCCCGACGCATACACCGGCCTGGACGAGTACATTTACCTATACACCGACGTATTCAGTGACGCCGACTGATTCGCCAACAGCAACGGTGACTCCGACGGCAACGCCGACATTTACGGCGACCCCGACCGGGACTCCGACGTATACCGCAACGCCAACAGCGACCCCGACGTATACCTCGACCTATACTGCCACACCAAGCAGTACGTCGACCTATACCGCAACGCCAACCAATACCCCGACGTATACTGCGACCCCGACCGGGACCCCGACGTATACTGCGACCCCGACCGGGACCCCGACGTATACTGCAACCCGGACAGCGACCGCAACATACACTTCAACGTATACTGCCACACCAACCAGTACGCCGACCTATACCGCGACGCCGACATCAACCCCGACATTTACCGTGACGCCGACCGCAACTCCGACCTATACCGCAACCCGGACGGCGACTTCAACATATACTTCAACGTATACTGCCACACCAACCAGTACGCCGACCTATACCGCGACGCCGACATCGACCCCGACATTTACCGTGACCCAGACAGCGACTCCGACGTATACTGTGACCCCGACGTCGACCCCGACATATACGTTTACCTATACCGCGACGCCGACGAACACCCCGACGTATACCGTGACGCCGACAGATACGCCAACCTATACCGTGACCCCGACCGCGACCCCGACATTCACAACCACGCCAACCGCAACCCCGACATATACGTTTACCTATACTGCGACCCCGACGAATACGCCGACGTATACCGCGACGCCGACAGATACCCCGACGTATACCGTGACGCCAACGTCGACCCCGACGTATACCGTGACTCCGACCGCAACCCCGACATTCACGTTTACCAATACGGCGACCCCGACAGCAACTGCGACGTATACGGCCACGCCGACAGATACCCCGACTTATACGGTGACACCGACGGATACCCCAACCTATACCGTGACCCCGACGGATACGCCAACCTATACCGTGACCCCGACTTCAACCCCGACGAGTACGCCGACGTATACGGTGACACCGACGGATACACCCACGTACACGGCGACGCCTACAGAGTCTCCGACGTATACTGTGACCCCGACAGATACGCCAACGTATACCGTAACACCGACAGCGACGCAGACAGATACCGCGACCTATACGGCGACCCCGACTCATACCCCGACCTATACGGCGACACCAACCGTGACATTGACCTATACGGTGACACCAACCGTGACAGCGACCATGACACTGACAGATACCCCGACCTATACGGCAACACCGACAGACACGCCAACCTATACCGCGACCCCGACCGTGACCTTGACATCTACCGTGACACCGACATCTACGCCAACCGCGACCATGACGATGACAGTTACGCAAACGGTCACGCCTACGGGGACACCCACCTTGACAGTGACAGCGACTGCATCCGCGAGTGGGACGGTGACGTTGACGCCAACTCCTACGCCGACATTAACATCGACCGGGACAGCTACGCCGACATTGACATCAACTCAAACACTGGTTTATACCGCAACCCGGACCTTGACACCGACTCTCACCGCAACACCGACTTGGGTTCTCAATACCCATACTGCAACGCCGACATTGACATCTACACCCACTTCGACTGCAACTCCCATTGGAGAGATTGTTGTTTATCCGAATCCTTACCGGCCTTCGCGGGCTTTTGGCGGAACGTTGAAGTTTATGGGTTTGTTAGGATCGGATGTTTTGAGAATCTACACGGTTTCGGCTGAAAAAGTGTATGAGGTTTCCGGTGTTACGGGAAGATATGATTGGGACGGCAGAAACAGCAGCGGTTCCAGGATTGCCAGTGGTGTTTATATTTGGGTGATTGAACGCGAAAATGGCGAGAAGCATATGGGAAAAATTATCGTGGTTGATTGATCTTGGTAAATGGAAGGGTGTTATTTCGTTGGAACCTATCTTGGTTTTATCCTCTCTAAAGTTCGTAATCATTGACGAAATTCTTACAAAAAAAGTTTTTAAATTAAGACAAATTGATTGTTATTTTTGATACCGGTTATTTGGGTGGAAAATAATAGTCTTTATTTATAAGGAAAATACGAGAACTGTTTATTTTAATTGACACATTTATAATACTTGATTAGAATATTACTTGAAAAGGTACTTACAAATTTGACAAATAATTGACTTTTTTATTTCAGTACGCTCATGGGGGAAGGTGAGATTTCTATGAAAAGAATCATCTTCGTTTTGTTTTTTTTTCTAATTTTTTCAAACACTTCATTTTCTGATGGTCCTGGAACAACTAATGCAAACTTTTTAAAAGCCGGACAAGGTGTACGACCCATTGCCATGGGCGAGACTTACATTGCATTAGGCGATGGTTTGGATACGCTTTACTGGAACCCGGCCGGTCTGGCGCAAATTAAATCGCCGGCTGCAAGTTTCATTCATAGTTTTTGGGTTCAGGATATTGGAACTGAGTATTTGGCATACGGGATGCCATTGGGGCCTTTGGGAACCATTGCCGGTGGCATCACCTATATGCATGCGGGAACGATCGCAAAAACCATTGAAGATGAAAATGGCAACTACGGTGGTATTGATGGAGATGCTTCTGCTATGAGCGTCGCTTTTGTCGGGGCGTATTCGCAAAAGTTGTCTCGGCTTATGCCGATCAAGGAACCGTTTTTGGGTAACATACTGATTGGTGCCAGTGTGAAAATAGTAAGTGAATCCATTGATGAGGCGAGTGTCTTCGGCGGTGCGATTGATCTGGGCGCTATTTGGCGCCAGACGGAAGAAATGACGCCGCGCCAACCGGCAACTGCATCCGGCATCAGCACACCGGTAGAGGGTAAATCTTTGGTTCGGGATAAAGGCTGGCGCATGGGACTGGTTGCTCAGAACCTTGGGATGACCAGTGATGAATTGATGCCGATTAATTTCAGAGCAGGTGTCGGTTATGTTATGCAGGATTTGTTATCGTCCGCCGGCCGGGGAACCGTCGCGCTGGATGCATTGGTTCCGATTGATAATGATATTAAAGTTTCTATTGGTGCTGAATACGCCAATATTAGCCCGAATACGGAATTCGCCGCCCGGGTTGGGTATAAGATCGGTAATGAGATTCAAGATCTCGATTCTTTGGCCGGTTTGACTGCGGGAGCGGGTTTTGCCATTATAGCCGGGCTGATTAAATATCAAGTTGACTATGCTTTTGTACCTTACGGTGATCTGGGGACCACCCACCGGGCATCCCTCACCCTGGCATTTTTGCCTTCCAGCAACATTGTAAAAGCGGCACCCGGCATAAAAAAGGAGATTATTCAACCTGCCCCGGAAGTGTTACCCAAAACACTTCTTAAATCTGCGGAAATCAAGAAACCGGAGCCCAAACCGGAACCCGAACCCGAGCCCGTAAAAGAAGTGTCCACCGCAATGGCTGTTGCTGCAGCCCCGGAAGTTGAAGCATCCACAGCAGCTCAGCCGGTTGAAAAAGTTGATGAAACTGAAGCGGCGCTGAAAAAACTGGAGCGTGATTTGCGTATGTTTTTGAAAAGGGTGAATGCCGGTCTGCTTTCGCCGGTCAGGTTTGACAAGGGTAAATCACAATTAATTTCTAAGACAAAAAAGAGTTTGGATACTTTGGGGAAAATTATTGAAAAAAATAAAACCGGTAATATCGTGGTAGTGGGTTATGCCGGATCGAATACTGTTTTGGCAGCGGAACGTGCCAAGACGGTTGCGCGTTATATCAAAATGACGTTTCGGATTGATCCGGAAAGATTTTTAATTAAAAGCGGCGATCCGGCGCAGAAACCAAAACGGTCATGGATTTCTTTTGAGGTGAAGGAGAAAGCACAAAGCACAAAGTAATCGCGGGGTTGGAGATAGGGTGATGTGTAAGAGAGGGTGATTGCTATGGAAAAAAAGAGGGTGGGTATTGGTTTTTATCTATGCATCACGTTTCTCTGTGTTGGCGGGTTTGCACATTCTGCGATGTTTACTGAAAATTTTACATCCAATACATATGAAGATGTGGCTGAGACCACGGCTTTTTGGGACACTTCAGGTTCCGGTGAGGTTCGTCTCCATTCCTATTATACTTTTTCCGAACCCAGTGGCGTTTTGAACTGGGGCGGTCAGGTGAATACGATTCACAACAATGGAAGCTATTGGCTGATTGGCGGCAATGGCGGGAAGATCAATCGCTATAATGGTGCAGCCTATTCAAGCCTGAGTGCTTCCATGAGCGGTTTTGAAGGCAACAATATCAATACCATTGGTTACGGTGATGGGTACTGGATGGTTGGCGGCGGTTCTCAAAAGTTGAACAAATATGATGGATCGGTTTTTACAAATTATTCCTCAACACTGTCCAATTGGCCCAATGCGGATATTCAGGCAACAGCGTATGGCGGTGGAACTGAAAATTTTTGGGTCATCATGGGAAAGAATGGAAGGATCAATCGTTTCAACGGGACCTCGGGAACGGATGTTTCCGGGGGTGCCGGTTTTTGGGGAACATCCACCAATGGTTACGCAGTGGCTTACAACGGCAGTTATTGGCTCCTGGGTGGAAGCAATGGTTATTTGCTCCGGTATCAGGCGGGAACGTATACAACATTGGGATTTGGCGTGGAAAGTGTTTATGCCATCGGCTGGGATAGTGATAACAGCCGTTGGCTGATCGGCGGTTCGGGCGGCCGCCTGCTCAGTTATGACGGAGCAACCTTTACGGATCAGTCCGCCAAGGTTTCGACATTTAATAATATTTTTGGAATTGCCTACAATGGCAGTTACTGGATGATCGTTGGGAATGATACCAATGGGGACAGTGAGTGCTATTCCATGTCAACTGATTTTTCCACCTATTATGACCGCTCAAGCAGTCTGGTGAATATGGGTGAAGGGGTGCCGGTGTATGCGGTGGACAGTGATTCGACAGAGTGGTTGTTGGGCGGAGCAGAAGCGCGTTTGAACAATCATACCGGTACAATTTCATCGACAACGTTTAATGATCGCTCCAGCCATTTGGTAAATTTTGGGATTGATGATATTTATTCAGCCGGTTACGACACAGATAATAATTATTGGATTTTTACGGGTGCCAATAAACATGCCAACCGGATGAGCGGCGGTACGTTTGCAGATATGAGCAATACGCTTACGGGATTTACCAGCATGGACAGTGTTCGGTGCGTCGAATACAACAGTACGGATGGGTATTGGCTGATCGGCGGTGATGATGGAAAGTTGAACCGGTTCAATGGCACGTCCACAACGGATTTGACAGCAAGCTTGGGGTGGGGCAGCGGATACAGTGTCAATGCTGTGCGCTGGAATGGCAGTGCGTGGTTGATTGGCGGGGGTGTTGCTCATCTGAGCAGCTATAATGGGTCGAGTTTCACCAATCTATCGAGTTCATTAACCGGCTTCGCACCTTCCGGGTCAGGAGAGTCGGTTCAGGCAATCGAATATACCGGCGGGTACTGGCTGATTGGCGGGGCCAACGGTTGTCTTAATCGTTATAATGGTTCGGCATTTGTAGATCTGCGCAGCAGTCTTAATAGTACTTGGGGCGGTTATTATAGTGTTAATTCCATTCATACGGATGGAACCTATTTTTGGTTGGGCGGCGATAACGGCCATGTGGCGAGTTACTTGGAGCTGGCAAGTCTTTTCGCAAATTATTCAAATACAGATGTCAGCACAATTTTCGGCACCAACAATGTCAATGTGGTTTACTGGAGCGCAACCCACAACTCTCTTTTGATCGGCGGTCAAAATGCCAAGTTGGCATTCCTATATCTCCCCAATACGGTTGATGACCATTCGACATCGTTGATCAATTTTGGGACTGAGACGATTAATGATATATGGTTTGGACAAGACACATATTTTATTGTGGGAACATCGGCCGCCATGAATGCTTATGGGCCGGTCTATGAACAACCGCGTTGGGCCCAGTCTGAAAACGTCGCGCAGTCAACTACAAATTTTTATTCCGTGACTTTAACCGCAACGGATGACACGCCTTCCGGCACGGAGGTTAATTATTGGCTGACAGTCAATGGCCAGCTGGCGGATCCGCACAGCTATTGGATCCAGGCAACACCTGGTGTGGCAACCATTTTTGACAGCGGATTTGAAGGACTCCGCTTGAAATGGAAAGCGGAGTTGACATCCGGTAATACGAGTGTCTCGCCGAGGATATATCAGATTAATTTGCAATATGAGATTCCACCGACACCGACCGTGACGATGACTGCTACACCGACTGCGACACCAACTGTGACACCAACAGCGACTATGACGGATACGCCGACTTATACTGTCACGCCGAGCAATACGCCGACTTTTACCGTGACCCCGACCGCGACCCCGACCCTCACTGCGACGCCGACTTTTACCGTGACCCCGACCGCGACACCGACATTTACCGCCACACCCACTGCGACAGTGACACCGACATTTACGGATTCACCTACGATTTCTCCGACACCTACGAATGTTATTTTTAGCCCGACCGTTACACCCACGTATACAATTACAGAAACATTTACAGTTACCGACACGGTGACCCGGACTTATACAGCGACACCGACAATTACATTGACGCCCACACCAACGCTGACCGTGACGCCGACCGCGACCCCGACGATTTCTGAAACGATTACTTTGACCTATACTGTCACAGAAACTTTTACCATCACCCACACGGCAACGATTACCGTGACTCCGTCGGAAACCCCCTATTACAGTCCGACGGTCACACCGACCATTACAGTGACACAAACCTGGACTGCCAGCCCGACCGCGACGCCCAATCCTAACTTTACATTTTATGACGGCTCCCTGATTATTCCTATGGATACTGCTTCCGATCAAAGCAGGACCAATCAGAATTACGGTATGTGGAGGGCGTATGGTCTGGTCTACGAATTGCTCAGCCAGGGGATCCCGGTGCATTGGGCAATCAGATCCTATAAAGTCTATGAGGCTACGGATTTTACCTGTACTTCTACCAAGGATATTCGTTCGGGAGCAATATATGCCAATATCAATTACAACGGCGGTCCGTTCGTTATTGATTATTCGAATTCTACAGTAGCGGTTGCGATTATTACTGCTTGGAATGAAGGGCAGACCAGGATTGTCAATGTGCATCAGTATACGGACAGCGGTCAGGCTTTTACAGCTCCGGTTTTCCGTAAACTTCGCGCGGCACCTTTAATCGCGCTGTATGACAATTCGGACAGTCGTGATACCTGGACTGCGGCGCGGGATTATTTAAGCGCTGCCGGGATTGCGGATTCCAATGGCAACAACTGGCCCAGTTCCTCGCCGGATGTGCTCACTGAAAGTGAGATGGCCGGCACGACCAGTAATCATCAGGACGGCCAATTGTTTTTGACCGCCGGTGGATTGCCTAAGTACAGCATGCTGATCAGCATGCATTGGAGTGCGTACCCGGTGGGTCGGTATGGCGGCGGCGGCGGGATCGGCTACTGGGAAGGCAGGAATAATGCCGTGGCCACAGCCAATGCGGCGGAAACGGTTGCGGAGCTGGATACTTATATAAAGAATGGAAGTGCGCATGTTTATGCACAGTGTATTGCTGTGGCAGCGTTTGAAAATGATATTATTTCCACCACCCCCACCGCCCAAGCGGACTGGATCTATGGCGGGTATGGACATTGGCTCACCACCAATGGGATTATTGATACCAGCACCAATCCAGGGAGTACGGCAGCCGATTATTTGAATGTACTGCCTGATGCGCCGGCAGGTCAGGCGACCGGCGACTGGACCTATTTGCCATCTTCTTCCCAGGCGGCGTTTGGTTTGGCTGCAGGGAGTGAATTTTATGGCGGTGAATCCTCGGTCATTGTCGTCGATAATGTGAATCCGGGGAATTATCCTTATTTGTTTATGAACGGACATTATAAAGGGAATACCGGCGCCGGCAAGGCTTCCTATTTGATTGGACACACATCCAGCACAACGCTGCCCTATACCAGTAATTCACGCGCGCCTATGATGCGCTATTTTTATAACAGTTTGTATGAGTCCCCGGCAGCTTCGGAAGCGGTCCCTGAAATGTATTTGACCAAGAGCGGACCTGGAGAAGCGGAGGTCGGCGGCAATATAACCTATACGGTTACCTATCAGAATGTATCCGGTATTGCTTATAATGTTACGCTGACGGATCCTTATCCGGCCAATGCCACCTATGTTTCCTCAACCGGCGGTGGTGTTCCCGGCGGTGGTGTTGTGAGCTGGGATTTGGGGAATCTGGATGTGGGGGACAACGGTTCGGTGACAGTGACGTATTCTCTCCAGGACCCGGCACCTGCGACAGGTTGGAGTAATGTGGCCCATGTAATTTACCATTCCGGTCCCACGCAATTCACCGCCTACTCCAATACGGTCAATACGCTTGAGGTGGTATTCACGCCGACCGCGACGATTACACTGACCCGGACTCACTCGCCAACTTTTACGAATACAGTGACGTCGACCGTGACACCTACATTGACCGGGACCACCACACAGACTTTGACGCAGACACCGACCTATACCCAAACATCAACAGTGACTGAAACACATACACCGACGGTAACTCCGACAGAGACCCCGACATCTACCTGTTCACCTACAATTACAGAAACCATCACCAGCACACCTTCATCGACCGCGACCCCGACCTATACCAGCACATCGACCTATACACATACACCGACGATTACGCAGACGTCGACGATTACCCCGACATCTACTCACTCGCCGGTCTATACACAGACACCGACGAGTACTATCACGGAAACTTACACAGTCACAACCACCTATACCGCATCACCGACACTGACCGCAACGCCTAGTATTACATTGACCGGGACTCCGACAATGACCAATACTATCACACCGACGGTTACACCTACGGCAACAGTAACCCTGACTGCTACGGAGAGTATGACCGTGACAGTCACGCTGACCGGGACATCGACATTGACTGAAACAATCACGCTTACATTAACATTGACAAGTACGCCGACACCGAGTATGACCGTGACGCAAACCGGGACGGTAACAATGACCATGACCGTGACACCGGCTGTTTCAGCAACACCGACCTTGGTGCCATTGGCAGCAACGGTGACTGTGACGCCGACGATGACGCCGACACTTCAAGTGACTGGAGGGGAAATTTGGGTTTATCCCAATCCTTTTAATCCTGCCAAGGCCGTAGGCGGACAATTGAAATTTGAGAATCTTCCCATCGATTCGAAAATTCGGATATTTACAGTTTCCGGAGAGTTGGTCAGGAACCTGATTGCCAATCAGGACCGGGGAACCTGGGATGGCCGGAACCAAGCGGGTGCTGAGGTTGTGTCTGGTGTTTACTTGTATGTGGTTGATTTTTTTGATCGGGAGAAAAGGATAGGTAAGATTTTTCTTATAAGGGAATAGTAACTAAAAACTTATTTAAAGGTATGATGATTATGAATAAATCACGCTATATTATTATCTTGCTCTTTTTTTGGGCAATTACAACTTTTTCCCATGCTGCCACTTATAATGAAAGTTTTTCAACCAATGATTACTGTGATCCTGGAAATACAACTGCTGACTGGAATACATCAGCAGAACAGGTTCAGTTGCAATCTTCCTATCAGTTTTCCCAACCGGCCGGTATTGCGAACTGGGGCGGTCAGATTAACGCAGTGGCCGGCAACGGAAGCACCTTTCTGATCGGCGGAGACGGTGCCAAGCTGAACCATTACAACGGGACTTCAGCAACCAACCTTTCTCCGGACTTGCCAGGGTTTGCAGGGAATAATATTCGCGCGATTGCCTGGGGCGGTAATTCCGAATGGTACATTGTCG